>JAFGSU010000106.1 GCA_016934435.1 Candidatus Zhuqueibacterota bacterium
CCTCCGAATGGCAGGGCGGCGGCCTGTCCCGACGCTACGCGCCGGATGCCACGGCTACC
Organism: Candidatus Zhuqueibacterota bacterium; assembly: GCA_016934435.1. Lineage (GTDB taxonomy): Bacteria > Zhuqueibacterota > Zhuqueibacteria > Residuimicrobiales > Residuimicrobiaceae > JAFGSU01. Next base: position 60 of record JAFGSU010000106.1, read on the forward strand.
AGCTGGGGACGAGCCGATAACCATTTCCTGAGCCTGCGCCATATGCTGCGCTCCAACCTGTTCTACAATCTCAACCTGTCCTATCAGCATAACTACGGCTGGGGTTACTATCGCAAGGATAACAAGGTTGCCGATTTTCCCGGCGATGAAGGCATTCAGCCCATCAGTTCCAGTTCCCGAGGTTTTTCCCTCGGCACCACCGATGGCGGATACTACAGCAAGGACGGCAAGAATTATAAAAAAATCTATACCACCAACGGCAGCATCAACTGGCAGGTGGACAGACACAATTTTCTTAAAATCGGCTTTGAATACAAGCAGCATGAGTATAACACCTATTCCTATCCCTTGATTGAGACCGAAGAATGGCAACGGTATAAATATACCACCGCCATCCGCGGCGCCAATTTGAGCTGGAATGAATACTGGGCGCAGATGGTCGAGTACTGGCAAAACTGGGACGAAACCTATGGCACCAGCAAATGGCGCTACCCGCGAGCCGATGAGATCACACGCTATCGCGACTATACCATTAAACCCCTGGAAGCTGCCGTTTATGTGCAGGATAAAGTGGAGATGGGTGAAATTATCCTTAATGCCGGCCTCAGACTGGATATTTTTAAGCCCAATGAAAAATATATCGAAAATACCAGGATCGAATCCTATCTGCTCGGCAGCGAAAGCAACTTGAAACAGGCGCCCATCCAGTATCAACTCAATCCGCGGTTAGGATTCTCTTTTCCCATTTCTGACAGGGGCGCTTTCCATGTCGCCTACGGCCATTTTTTCCAGATGCCGAGTTTCGAAACCATGTACAGCGCGCCCTTGCGTGTACTCACTCCGCTGCAATTGGAAGGTGACTTGCTGGGTAATTGTACGCTTGATCCGGAGAGGACCATTTCCTACGAAGTGGGATTACAGCAGGGATTGGGCAACGATTATGCCGCCGACCTGACGCTTTTTTACAAGGATTTTCGCAACCAGCTGGGTATAGAATACATTACCACCGTCGATGCGATCGGGTATTCGCGCTATGTCAACCGAGACTATGGCAACGTCAAGGGTTTTACCCTGGCATTCGAAAAATTGCGGCGCGGAATTTTCTCCGGCGGCGTCGATTATACCTTTCAATACGCTGAAGGCAGCGCTTCCGATCCGACTTTTATTCAGCTGGTTCAGGTCGCCTCCCGTTTGGGCGGCGATCCGGTACAATTCGTCGAACGCCAGATCGTGCCGCTTAACTGGGACCAGCGGCACACCTTGAACCTGACGGCCATTGCCAGTGTGTCCGGCAACTGGAGCGCCAGTATCATCGGCACCCTGGGGAGCGGATTGCCCTACACTCCCAAATCGGTGGGTGAAGCACTGTTCCCGGATATCGAATTCAATAATGCGGCGCGCAAACCGATGCAATGGAATATGGATTTCAAGGCGAAAAAATATTTTCGCTTCGGCGATTTGCGTTTAGCCGTCTTTTGCAACATCGATAACCTTTTCGACCACCTCAACCATCGCAGCGTCTATTCGACCAGCGGCCTGGCCAGCGAAAATGCCATGATTCCGGAATTACGAGCGATTCGCGATACCGAGTTGATGCAGGAAGGCTTGTTTACACCGCACGAAATCGACACTCGTCCCGAATACTATTCCTCGCCGCGTCATGTCCAGGTCGGCATGGAAGTTCAATTTTAACATTTTATTTTTATTTTTTTCATATTCAGGAGTTATAAAATGAATGGTAAAAAATATACAGCGCTTCTCCTGCTGATCCTGATAATACCGGTATTGGCGGAAGAAGACGCCAAGAAAAAACCGACTGCCGGACAATCGTCGCCGTTGAGTTACCTGAGCAGCCGGGGAGGCTCGCCCGCATTTCTGCAGCGCGCGGTCACCCAGCTCGGTTGGTCGAAATATATCCGCTATGCCAAACACGACGGTAATTTAGTGGAGACGGGCATGGTTAATCAGGGGCAAATGGCAGCTGGCTATACCAGCGGTGGCATTGCCGGCATGCGATGGCCAAAAGGCGCGGACTCTCGAAGCTATGGCTATGTGTTCGTCTATTACGTCGCCGGAGAAGTGGTGGATTCGCGCGGCAATACCATCCACATCGTCTCCGATCGCTTTAATCGCAATGCGCTGGAGACTTCGACGGACGGCACCCATACCTATTTTTTTAATCCGCTGCCGAGATATTTCAACAATCATCATCCCCAATCCGCCGATTGGGATATCGGTGGCATCAGTGAAGATGTGGGATTGGACGGCCTTCCCAACACCGGCGATTCAGGTGAAGGCGACGGCGTACTGCAGCCGGCGGAGGATTTCAACGGCAATGACCAGCTCGATCTCAGCATGATCAACGTCGTCGAATGGTTCGCCATGAGTCATCGAAAGGAAACCTGGCCGGCGGACTGGCCGCCGCAGAGCTATGCCGGCGACTGGCGCGTACCCTGCGTTAATGATTTTGATCTCGGTCCCTGCACCGGCAGGTGGAACGGTGAATATGGATATTACGTCCGCGCCAACCAGGAATCCTATTACATCATGGATGACCACGAAAACGACGAATTTGAATATTATCCGGAAAATCTGCCGGGAACCGATCTGCCGGATACACGGCCATGGCCGGACGGCAGACGCGGGCTGGGCGTCACCGTCAAAGTGCGTAACTATCAGTGGAACGCGCGTCTGGCCGAAGACATTCTGCTCTCGCTCTATGATGTGACCAATTACGGCAAACGCATCGACAAATCGGTCATCGGCATGTACTGTGATATCGACATCGGCGGGCACGGAGCGGACCGCGCCGATTTCGATGAAATCGACGACATCACCTATGTCTGGGATGCCATGGAAACCTGGCGGTTGGAGCACAAGCCGCCGACCGGTTACTTTGGTTACGCCTTCCTGGAAAGTCCCGGCTTGCCCAACGACGGCATCGATAATGACGAAGACGGCGTCGTCGATGAAAGCCAGTACGATAAAATCGATAACGACGGCGACTGGAAGAGTTGGGAAGACCTCAACAGCAACGGCATATGGGACACAGAGGACCTTAACTACAACGGTCTGTTGGATCCGGATGAGGACCTCAACGGTAACGGCCTGCTCGATTATGAACCGGTCAACGATGATGTCGGCTCCGATGGCATCGGACCCGATCAGGACGACTGGACCGGTCCCGACGAGAACGGCAGCGAATGCAACGGCCTGCCCGACTGGGGCGAACCTAATTTTGACTATACCGATAACGACGAGTCCGATCAGGTGGGATTGACGTCCTGGTATCTCAAGGCCGTCGACAGCCGAATGGCCGACGATGAAGCCTTCTGGACCATAGAAATCCGCCCCGGCACTTTCGAAATTCAACCCGGTTACGAGGGCGATGCCGCGTTCACCTATGGTTGTGGTTATGTGCCCCTGGAGCCCGGCAGAGAGGGCACCCAGCGATATGCCATTGCCTGTCTGTTCGGCAATGATTTCAATGATATTTTCCGCAACAAACGCACGATGCAAAAAATCTACGATTCCGATTATAATTTCGCCAAGTCGCCGCGCCAGCCTTTTGTAGCCACCAGCGCCGGCGACGGCCAGGTGGTTCTGACGTGGGATAACCGAGCCGAATTTTCCAAAGATCCGATTTATGGCCTCGATTTTGAGGGTTATAAAATCTACAGGAGCACGGACCCGCATTTCACCGATATCAAAACCATCCGCGATGCCTTTAACAATCCATTGCTGTACGCTCCGGTGGCGCAATTCGATCTGGCTGATGGCCTGGTCGGTCCGCATCCCATTACGCTCGGACGCGAGGGCGGACCTGAGACCGATCTGGGTATCGCCATGGATATGGGCCAGGATACTGGCCTGAAGCATTTCTGGATCGATACCGACGTCACCAACGGCCGCACGTATTATTACGCGATCGTTTCCTACGACCGGGGTTATGATCAGGATTTCTACGAACGAGGACTGAGTGCCAAACCCAATCTGCTGTCCATCTCGCCGGAAGAGTGTTCTTTTACCATTCAAACCGACGAGATCGGGCGTCCGATCTCCTATGATCCGAACTGCGTTGCAGCCATTCCACAGGAGGCAGCAGCCGGTTACGTTACACCCAGGCTGCAATCGGGCGTCGAACACATCAGCGGATTTGGCAGCGGCGAAATTGATGTCAAGATTCTAACACCGCTTGCCATCAAATCCGGCCATACTTATCGACTTACGTTCATCGACGACAGCTCGCTGGTGGCTCTGAACGCAGAAGGGGAAAATACCTACACCGGTGTGACCGTAGGCGCCTATTTTGTCGATACAACCGAACCGGATACCCTGTTAACGCCCGCTATGGACTTTTCACCGACGGCGTTAGCCGACAAGCTCTTCTCCGGTTTCATCCTGAATATCAGCAACTCGAACACGATAGAGCTGCTCGAGTCGGAATGGACCAGAGGCGGTTCCAATTTGAAGATAAGCATGAACAGCATCGGCGGCAAAGCGGTACCGCGCGATTATGAAGTGCGCGTCATGGAAATGGGCGCCGAC
>JAFGSU010000107.1 GCA_016934435.1 Candidatus Zhuqueibacterota bacterium
CCCTCTGTTTCAAAATCTCCGTTCCGGTTCACAGCAGCCTTGAAATCACCATTACTGCGAAATTCGGTTATTTTGCCGATTCCATCCTGTTTTATAAGCAGCGCTGCTCCCTCGCCTGCCGTCAATATCTCTACGGTCGGACTGCTGTTTTCAATATTTAAACTCGAAAACACCGCGGCGCTGCCCAGAGCGTCGTTGATCGCCTCCATAGTACTATTTGTAGAAGTCAGATTAGTAATACTGAAATAAGCCGCGCGTCCGGTGCCGCTATTAAAGGCATACAAGGCATGACCGGATCCACTTGCGCTGACACTCAAACCAAGCGTGCTGCCCGTATCTTTGGAAATAAATGCTCCCGCTACACCGGTCCCGGTATTGGTGATGGAAAATGCAGGACCGCCCGAAGCTACCGAACCCGTATAAGGCAATGAAAAAGTTGATGGCGCCTGCCAGCCGCCGACACCTGTCTCATCCGACGTCAGGACGTAACCGCTTGCAGCGCCACTTGGCATCCTGAATCCGTTCATTTGTGCCGTACCGTCAATATCCAGTTCATAATCGGGCTTGGTGGTGCCGATCCCTAATCGGCCGGTGACCAACAAACCATCCGGTCCGTCAATATTCACGGCTCCTGCATCGGCAAAAATCGTTCTGCCTGAACCCGGTCCCCCCTGGTTATAGGCCTGGCCTAATGTGTTGCCGCCGATAGTCTCGCCGGATATTCTTATGGTATCGGCATGCTGACGAATCAGAATGTTGGGCCCGGCAACCAGATTTACATGATCCGTCAGGGTATTGATACTTTTTACGGCTGCGCCGGCTCTTAATTGTTCCATACCCACCGAATCGCGAGCGAGGCTATCCGAATAAACGGCTCGCATACTGTAAGGCGAAGCCGACAGCGCAATCCGCGGAAGCAATTCAGGCTCTCCGGCTATGCTAATGCCCAGCCAGTAGGGCTGGTCAAATAGGAGGTCGAAGGATTGCTCTTGACCTAACACCGCAGAGAACAATCCATTGTTCACGGCAACCGTCTGGGTTTCCGACCACAGCGTCACACCGCCCTGCTCGCCTGCATATAACCGAAAAGTCATTTGACATGTACTATCGGAAATAGCGACACCGCTTGCGTCGGTTAATATTCCCTGGTAACTGATGGTTTTTGGAGCCTGGGCGAGGGCGCCCTGCATGGCGATTGCGGTGATAAAAACACAAACCAACAATAAATTGATCGCTTTCATGATTTTCCTCCCTATTCGTTAAAAAGCCCAAATAACCTTATTCTCTTCTTAATGGTTATTCGGGCTTTATCCGATCAATTCCGAATTGTCCTGACTAATCCACCGAAAGAATAGCCATAGCATCGAAATTAACTTGTATTTATTATAACAGATTACATTTTGCTTATAATACTATTTATCATTTTTATTCATAAAAATCAATTGATTTTTTAATAAAAATAGAAAAAAATCCAGGTATTTTTACAAATAATCCTTACGATAATCCTTAATATCCGATTTTTCCTTTAAATCATTATACCACTGTGAAAACATGGACTGTTGTTTACGCTGCAGAATTTGATTTTTGAGATTGTCTTTCTGTGCGATAAAATCGTTCTCATCAAAGGTGGTTTTTTCTATGAGTTTAATCAGGTAATAGCCGCGTGTCCCTTCAACAGGTTTTGATATCTGGCCCGGACTGAGCGCGAAAGCAGAACCTATAAACCGGGGTTCTCTACCGACATTTTGCACATAACCGGAGAGGGTGAAAAAATCAGTCTTTTGCACTTTTAGATTCAAACTGGAAGCCACACTTTCAAAATCCGAGCTGGAAAGCATTTGATCTGCAGCCTGCTGGCATTTGTCCTTGGCCAATTGCATCGCTTTTTCATTTTTTAATTTTGTGATGATTTCAGCTTTGACTAAATCCAGGGATTTAATATGCTCTTTTTGAATTTCCATGACTTGCAACACCAGGAATCCACGCTCAATGTAAAAAACATCACTTACCGTTCCTTTTTTATTTCTAAAGACGTAATTATTGATCCGGTTCTCCATGCCGAGGCCCGGGATGAATCCACCTGCAGCGAAGGGCTCGCTGTTTTTCACCTCAATATCTTCGGCCTTGGCAATGGTTGCCAGATTCGATTCCTTGGCCGCTTCCGCAATATAACTGGCCTCATCCCGCAAAGCCTCGCGGGTCTTGGGTGAGGCGCTAAATTTCAATAAAATATGGCTCGCTTGTACTTTTGATTCGCCATCTTCGATTAATTTATCGGTGACTTTGATGATGTGTAAACCGAACTGACTTTTCACCGGACCAACAATTTCACCAACAGAGGCATTAAAAGCAGCCTCTTCAAATGGTTTGACCATGGCTCCCCTGCCGAAGGCTCCCAGATCACCGCCATTTTTTGCAGACCCCTCATCCTCTGAATGAATTTTCGCTAAATTGGCGAAATCCGCGCCCTCTCTGGCCTCTGCCAGCAGATCTTCGGCCTGACGATAAATCGCCTCGGAATCCGCCTGGGTGGCTTTCAATTCCAATAAGACATAGTCTATAACCCGTTTCTCCTCTTCCTTGAAATCAACCTGATGTTTTTCATAATAGGTATTAATTTCTTCGTTCGTAGGTTCGGTAACATCAGTCATCACCTCACTGACGCTGACAAAAATATAGTCCGCTTTCGCCTTTAGATTGCGCTTCATGTATTCCAATCGCGCTTCTTCATCGGTGACAATGGCGGAGGCGCGCAACATATTATCCAGTTTTCGCATGGGTAAAGTCATGCGCAGGTATTCCTCCACCGACACCCAAAACTGGTCGGCGCTGGGATTCTCCAGTGCGGCCTGATATCGCTGCATATCAAAAACGCCAGTTGAATCCTGAAAGACCTCATTCTGTTTTAATTCCTCCGGGGGATTGTTATAAATTTCCTCAACGATTTCCTGATTGCTGGCATCCAGTTTTATGCTTTTAACAACTTTATTCAACAAATACTGCTGAATAAGATTGTCGACAACCCTGTTCTCCAGCTGCTGCAGCTGATAGCCTTCCGGTTCAGTCCCGGATTGTTGACGATAGGCAGCCAATTCATTTTGGTAGCGGTTGTAAAATTCTTCATAACTGATTTCTTTTCCATCCACTACAGCAAGGACGCCAGGCTGACGTCCACTCTGAAAACCACCCATACCCCAATCGACGACGATGGTCATGAGGAAAGCAGCCACCAATATTAAAAGAATCGTCTTCATATTTTCGCGCATGCGATTCATTAAAGCCATAAAACACCTTTCAATTAAAAATTAGTAAATTGGTTCCTAAAAATTCCACCGATTCTTTAGATCCGATCGATGAAATTGATTCTTTCATTAATAAAACATACTGCGCCCAAGGGATCAGACGGAATTTATTAAAATTACTCTACATCTAACAAATTTACCATCATCAATGTTAAAATGCAAGCCATTTTTAGAAACCGTTTCCATCGTGCTTGAGATCATTGTTATTCCACCCGGTCGAGCATGTGAAATATAAAAAAAAGCGAGATCTCATCGATCTCGCTTCATCGAGCTAACCGCGGCGCACCATGGCACTGGATTCAATGTGCAGCCGGGATTCTGAACCAGGCCGGATGCGGAGGGAACATCCGGCCTGGTCGTTATCAGGAACCAAGATTATATTACCCAAACCTTGTGGTTTTAGTCGTTCAACTTACTTGATCAGTACCATTTTCTTCACATCATGAAAGCCGCCTGCGGTAATGGCGTACAGGTACATTCCGGACGGCAGGTCGCGGCCGTCGAAACTGATGCGATGGGTGCCGGCGTTCATCTTTTTATTCACCAGCGTTTTCACTTCCCGGCCGAGAATATCATAGACTTTCAGCGCCACCAGTCCGTCCTGACGAACCCGAAAAATAATGTCCGTCTTTGGATTGAATGGATTGGGAAAATTTTGACTCAGCTCATATCGATCAGGCGCCGCCACGGTGATCTCCTGCACATCTGAATAGCTGAAGGATCCATCGCGATCGATTTGCTTCAGGCGATAGTAGTATTTAGCCACGGCCACCTCTTTGTCCAGGAAAGAATAACCCTGTTCTTCTGTCGAGAAGCCGGAGCCATCCACAAAGCCGATCTTTTCAAAGCTTCTGTTGTCTTGGCAGCGTTGTACTTCAAAGCCGAGATTATCGCTTTCGCTGGCGGTGTGCCATTCCAGCACCACTTCCTCCGCCAGGGCGGTACTGCGAACGCGGGCGGTGAAGGTGGTCATTTCGACCGGGAGGGCGATGCTGCCGACATCTTCGGGTGAATCGGATGTTGTGACATATCTAAAAATACTGCGCGCTCCCTGAAAAGGTCCTTCGCCAACGTTTTCATATACAACAACCAGAGTATCACCCGGAACCCAGTTGGCATTGTTGATCTTTTCCGAAAAAACCAGTTCGAGACCCCAGGCCCCGTCCGCTCCACACAATGTTGAAATGGTTGTGTCCAAGGGGGACCTGGACAAATAGCCTTGAAATTTAATCTCATACAATGCCGGTTTTGACAAATCAGGATTTAGAAAATAACCCTGTACGATATGTGGCATCTGTGCATAGCTGGTTACAAATAAAACCAGCATAAACAAAGTCAAAAATCTTATTTTCATGTTGCCCTCCTGACTAGTTGCTATAAGTCGGCCAGACCGACGGTGCGCTATTGTTAATTTGAATCAGAACGGCTTCGCCGGGCTGTATGGTAAAGGGTGTCGTGGGGTTACCATACTGAATACTCGGCAGCCAATACTGGCTAAAACCCTTGCCATCCGGACCGATCTTCAAAACCACTTCCACTCCGCCAATATCCTGAGCCAGCTGATCGGCATCGGTAATGGCTGTTTTATCCATTGGTAGAATTATTTCATTATAGCTGCTCTTATGTAACTTGCTTAAAATAAACTGCAACGATTGTTCCGGCGGAACATCGCCAGTATAGAACCAGCTCGCCGGCGCTTCCTGATCCGCTTGCACCAATATCGGCATGCCGCTATGCACCGCAAACGGCGGCAGGGGATAATCCAAATCAGGCAAATAGAAAGTACTGAATCCATTGGTACTCGCCTGTAACTTGAGTACAACCTTGATTCCGGTGCCAACTGCCTTGGCCATCTCCTTTGCATTGCTGATCGCCGTCTCCAGCGGCAGAGATAGATAGTTATACTTTGCTTTTTCAGCCGTCACCAGAGTAAAGCCGTATTTGCCTACGCGTTGCGACAGCGCGGACTTGTTGTCGGTATCTGCAGCCCGGACCACATAGAACTGCCGTAATCCGCCGTTGTTGATCATAAAAGCAGTATCCGAGATCGCGGCCAAAAGCGTACCCTCGACATCCGGATTGAAATAGGCTTTGCTGTCATGCGCGAAAATTTCATATTTGATGACGTTCAGCCGTTCGAGCATACCGTTGACGCCTCTGGTAACTTTGGGCCAGTGCAATTTGACCGAATTACCCAGCCTTTCAGCATACAAGCCTGCCGGCGCCATGGGTGGAAAATTATCAATCGCCCGGCCTACACCGATGGCGGAGCCCGAGACGACCGCATCGCCGGCGCTGCTGAGAAGCGTTTGCGTCGACATGACAAAGGATGAACCTTGATCATAGTCGTGAGCTACCACAAAATCATCGCCACCTTCCGATGCAGCAGCTATCTGGTTGCCATACTTCATCGAAGTCACAGGCGATACCCAAACAGCCCTGACATAAAAGGTGGTCGTATCGCTGTAGTCCAGGTCAATATCCACCGTCATGTAATTGCTGGACAAGCCGGTAACATCGTATGCAAATACATTGCCGTAATAATGGTGCAGCGAATCACTATCTCTAAATTTCCAGAAAATCTCATAGTGATTAATGATCGGCAATTGTCCCATACCCATCTGGTTCTGGGAATAAGGCCAGATGAGGGTGACCTTTCCGCCCTGATCGCTGGGGAAATCATGAACAATCAAAGTGTCCGGTTCATCAATGGTTGGATTGATCACGGAGATGGCATCCGAAGTATTACCGTCCACAGGATACTGATCGTTGGGGACGAAAACCGATATTTTCAGATCCTCCGTGGTTATCCAGCAGGTTACTTTGAATCGGCCAATACCTTCAGCCAATTTTTGTGAACCGGCCGGCAAGGAAATTTGATTGCTCCCCACGTTTGCGGAAAAGCTCAGCCATTCCTTGAAATTTCGATCGATATTGCCGTAAAGATCACGGGCAATCACTTCGACCTCGAACGGGACGCCTCGCACCTGAGAACCCGGAAGCACGGGCCTCACCTCGAACAGACTGGCTGTATTGGAAAAAACCTTGATGGAATCCGTAACCGGGTTGCCGTTTGCTATGGGTAAGACCAAGTCATCGACCACACCCGGGCCGGCAAAACGCAGATACCCTTCGTCCTTCGGATCCCAGGCAAACTGCCAGGCTGTATTGATCAGCACTTTACCGGCATTGACTTCAACCGCATCGGTGAGCGGCCATCCCCAGAGAGGCCACTGATCAATAGTGGGCGAGGAATAGGGGGCCATGTTCAAATTAAAATCCGAACTATATACCGAAGCATTCAAAAGATCTTCACTCATCAACACTTCGACTTGTGTTCGACTATTTGTTCGGGCGAACATCATCACCGGTCCGGCGTGGTCTGCTTCAATGGTCAGGCCTTCGCCCAGCGAGGCCATGGCATTATCGGCCCAATCGGTGAATCCATTTATCCCCGTAACCACTACATCCGGAACATCGCCCGTGTCGCCGCCATAGGGGGTCAGAGCGGGGCCGATGCCGGTCGTTTCATTAAACTTGATCCAGACTTCAACCGTATCGCCAAAGGCATTGATGGCAGTCGGTTGATGGAACATATGAAGTGGATTATATACGTTCATGTCGACCTGTAAGTTGCTCTTGAGGCCGTCGTATCCCGTAATACTCCAGAAAGAGGGTTTAAACGATCGTCTGGGATAGATGGGGGACAGATCATCAAATAGAAAGCGATAATGATCAATCTTTCCATTTTTGTTCAAGTCTTCGGTTAACAGCTTTAAGAGAATGGGCGCGATATTGTCGCGCGAGACTTTGACATCCGATCCAAGTAAAGCGCGTGTAGGCGCGTTCAGACTCAAATCGTTATCATACTGCATGTTGCCATTGGGAGTAGCGGCAAAATCAAAAACCAGGGTTTGCGCAGTAAAATTAATGGCGCCACTGTCGTTCTTGGTCCAGGCAAGCCCCGTATGGTTGAGATAGATGACGCTATCCCGTCGTGCCGGTGAGAGAGCGGTGTAATAGATTTGCGTGCCCGGTGTATCAAAATAAGAGGTGCCGACAAACCACTTGAAGCGCAGGGGGACTTCCGTCGTAGCTGAAGTCGGCCAGCCGGAAGTGTTCACTTTCTCGCTGAAAGCGAGACGAATGCGTTTGGTGCCGGCGGTCAAAGCCTGCACGACGGCCGGACCGGCCATATCTTTGATCTGCACGGCCAGGCCGTTATTGGCGGAAAGATAAATATCCGAGGTCAGCAAGTTCTCCGCCAGGCCGGCATTCACCGCATCAACAAGGCCATTGGGATGACCGGGATTGGTATAGCTGACCTGCGGGATCACACCGGTGTTGGGGATTTTCGGTGTCGTGGTTGTAAGCGGCACACGAAGGATCATGCTGGACACCCAGGTTCCGGTGCCGCCAATGGTGAGTATGCCATTGCCTGTTACCAATAACCCGGCAGTGCTTACTCTCGCCGTATTCATATCGTGATCAAAATAGACATCGACGTAATCGAGATATCCCCAGTCGTTCATACCACCACTGCCCAGCTGCGCCGGAAGCACGGCATCGATTGTATGCACATGAGTTATAATGGGAAAAATACCATCCGTAATATTCACCGTCGCGCCAGGATCCGGTGAGGGGCGCGTTGGAGGTGTGTCGGCAGTGGATTCGCCATTAAAATTTCCCAGTACATCCGTCACCTGTCGATCGCCGATATATCGAATCGTACCGGTCTCATTCCCGTTGGCAAAATTCGTCGTCAGCTGAAACTCGTATACGGCGCTGGCGCTGCCGGCGCCGGTCGGCGAGATGATGCTGCTGATATCATTGGTCGCCGGACTGGTGACGGAGGTGAATACCTGGAAATCCGTTGTTTGAACGCTGGAGCGCGCAACGGGTTCGCTGAAAGTGACTTCGATGCGCTTGGAAGTCAGCGCATTAGCAAGAGGTTGCCGACGCATCGCACGCTTCGTTCGCGCACTGATGATGGCCGGACCGGCTCTATCGGTTAATGCGCGAGAATGGGATTCGGCATATGCTTTGTTTTGTGAGTCAACGGCCTCACGGAATCGATCCGTGACGCTGGCAGGCTTTTGATACATCATGATAGGAGCAATGCCGGTATTGGGCTGTGAGGAGCGCAGCCAGAGCGTGAAACGCCGGGCTCTGCCGCCGATGTTGTAATACCAGGTGCCGATGGTTTCAAAGCTGTGGATCGTTGCACCCACCAGTCCCTGAAAAATGGCTGCATTCACCGTTATGTTTGACGAATCCATCGGCTCACTCCAGATCAGATCAATGCGGTCAATGTATCCATCAAAAGGCGTAACATTGCCTACATGGCCCGTACCAGCGGTAGAGGAACCACTGCCGTCATCATAATAGTAAGCATAGCGAATCATAGGCGTGATGCCGTCATCGCATGGGAAATATCCTGAATCGATGGAAATCGAAAGGCCAAAGGGTCCGATACGCAAAGCACCCGCGTTCTTGAGCCAGACGCGCGGCCGCAAATTAGTATCGTAGTAACCGCTGGGAACACTCGTACCCGATTTAATGGGCAGATAAATCGTATCGTCATTGTTGCCGCCGGGCACACCCGGTGGATTGGTGACGATCTCCGACCCATTCACCGTGACGACATCTCCCACATTGGTGGCATCATTATAATCGCCATCATAGTTCAGATCAACGGTAAATTCCATGCCGGAAAATTGATCGTTGAGGTTATTGTTGGTTTCGGTCGGGCCTTTGATCTGGATTTTGATCCACTTCGCGTAACCTGTCGTCAGAGGATCTGCGGTCTTGCGCGCAACAATCGTACCCTGTTGAGCAAATACTGAGGTCGAAAGTGCCAATACAAGTGCCAGGACCAAAAAGATGTGAAACAACTTGGGCTGCAATTTCATCTTCGCCTCCATTTGGTTCTTTTTATTACTATCTAAGCTCCTAATTGGTCTTAATAACTATAAAATGCTTAAACGACAATTCAGCCTACTATGACTTCTTGACTCTCCGCAAATACAATGCCATAGAAAATGATTCCCTCCATTTTCAAGGTGAGCAGAGATTATAAATACAAGAAAAATAGTATGCGACATAACCTTTTAATTTATTTATCATTATAAACCAATTAAATGGTTCTGTTCACATTTTTTTTTTTATAATTGATGCTTCTAATTCAACAGATTGCATTTTTAACGTGCACGTCTGAAACATTTGTATAAAAATGAAACAGATGCGATCAAAATTCATGCACTTTTTATGATTTATATCACACCCCGGATTCGGTGTTAACTGGCAAATTTAAATGATGAGGCGCCACATAGAGGATTGCCAAAATAACTTGCAGGCGCCGAATCGGTGCACACCGCGGCCCCTGACGCAAGCCGTTAACCTGAGTGGCTCACACCAGGCGTCCTCTATTTCGTCTTTGTTTTTACTCCTCCTTTTATTATATTAATATTGATATGAAAATACATCGTATACATAAAGGCTATCGCTATCTTCGTCGGTACCGGCAAATTGTCGCTGTGCTGGTGAAATATGGCTTTGCCGAACTTTTACAGCAACTCAACATACATCTGCAACTCAGAATCCGGCTCTCACGTCGACGCAAAGAGCCCATCGACACCGTAACCGCAGCCGAAAGGTTGCGCCGGGCTCTGGAGGAGTTGGGACCAACCTTTATCAAACTCGGACAGCTGCTGAGCACACGATCGTTTTTACTTCCGCCCGAGTTTATTGAAGAACTATCAAAACTGCAGGATCGTGTTCGACCGGTAGCTTTTGACCAGATCAAGATAATCATCGAACAAGAGCTTGGTAAGCCACTGGATCAGCTCTTCTCCCATATAGAAACCAAACCGCTCGCTTCGGCTTCCATCGCGCAAGCACACAAAGCCGTATTACCTGATGGGGAAAAAGTCGTTGTTAAAGTGCAGCGGCCGAATATTTTAGGCCTCATCCAGACGGATCTTGCCATTCTGAACGATCTGGCCGTACTCATCGAACGGTATATTGAAGAAAGTCGCCAATACAATCCCGTCGATATCGTCTACGAACTGAACCGTACAACATCGCGGGAATTGGATTTCACCCATGAAGCGCGCAATGTTGAACAATTCGGTAGAAATTTTATCGATAATCCCGACATTGCCGTACCAACGGTGTACTGGTCCTACTGCGGCCGAAAAATCGTTACACTGGAATTGGTCGAAGGAATTAAAATATCCCTTATCAACCAACTTCGCCAACAGCAGATTGACCTGGGTAGAATCGCCCATATCGGCGCCCAGTTCATTCTCAAACAGGTCTTTGTCGACGGTTTCTTCCATGCCGATCCCCACCCCGGCAATCTCTTCGTCACGCCGGAAGGAAAGATTGCACCCGTGGACTTTGGCATTGTCGGTCGTTTAGACAGCTATCTGATGGATGAACTCTCCGACCTCACCCTGGGGGTATGGATGCGCGATGTCGATCTCATTATCCGCGGCTTCATCAACCTCGGCGCAGTTGATCCGGAGGCCGATATCCATCCGCTGCGCAGCGACCTATCGGAATTCATTCAGTCCTATTACGGGCTGTCGCTCATACAGTTCAACATGAAAGAACTGATAGAGGAGGCGATAAAAATATTCAGCCGGCACCGATTGCGCTTCCCCTCCAATCTTTTGCTGCTCATCAAGACCGCCGGCACCTATGAAGACCTGGGCCGTCAACTGGATCCGGACTTTGACTTTTTCAAAGAACTGGAACCGTTTATCAAGAAAATTATATCCCGCAGGATGAGTCCGACAAAGTTTGCATACGAATCGGGCAAATTTTTGCGCGATTTGATCGATCTTATAAAAATGCTGCCCAGAGAGATGGAACTCATCCTCAAACGTATCCGCAAAGGTCATATGGCCATCGAATTACAGCATCACGGACTGGAAAAATTGATACAGGAGATGGATCGATCGTTCAACCGACTATCTTTCAGTCTGATCATCGCCTCTCTTATGGTTGCATCTTCTTTGATCCTTGTTCTGGATAAAGGACCGCTGCTGTTTGGCTTTCCTCTCTTCGGAGTCGTCGGTTACTTTTTGGCTGGTATTTTGGGCATTGGCCTGATCATTGCAATTCTTAAATCAGGAAAACTGTGATCAGCAATATCGGGCGTACAAGGCCTCAGGTAGTAAGGAAAGCAACTAGATAAAATTAATATAAATAGTATGAAAAACAAAGTGATTTTTTCACTGGATCTGATAAAAAAAATAAGCCAAATGGCCGGAGAACTGAACGTCCCGGTGTATGCGGTTGGCGGCTTTGTACGCGACTATCTTCTGGGGAAAAGCAGCAAAGACATTGATATCTTGATTGTCGGAGACGGACCGGCTTTTGCTCAGGCGTTGGCGGATCGGCTCAAGGTGAAAAACGTCTCAATATATAAAAATTTCGGCACCGCCATGCTGAGTTATCGCGGCAAAACCATAGAAGTAGCCGGGGCGCGCAAGGAAAGCTATCGCCAGGACTCTCGCAAGCCGCAGGTGAACAGCGCCGATTTGATGACCGACCTGACCCGGCGCGACTTGACCATTAATTCCATAGCCATCTCGTTGAATCAGAATGATTTCGGGCATGTAGTTGATCCCTTTGACGGCCGCAAAGATTTGCAGCAGGGTATTATCCGCACGCCGCTGGAGCCGGAACAGACCTTTTACGATGATCCGCTGAGGATTTTGCGCGCCATACGCTTTGCGGCTCAGCTGCATTTTATCATCGACGAAAAAACCCTGACCGGCATCCGGGAGGAGCGCGAGCGTCTGAAAATTGTCTCCCAGGAGAGAATAACCGACGAGATCGGAAAAATCCTGGCGTGCAATAAGCCATCCATCGGTCTGAAACTGATGGAATCGACAAAAGTACTCGATATTGTCTTGCCTGAGATAGCCGCACTTAAGGGCGTTGATCAGGTCGGCGCCTATCAGCACAAGGATGTATTTGACCATACCCTCAAGGTGGTAGACAACGTCGCCAGGGTTTCGGATCAAATTGCTCTGCGCTGGGCTGCCCTTTTTCACGACGTGGCCAAGCCTGTCACCAAAGAATTTAAACCGGAATTGGGGTGGACTTTCCACGGTCACGAAGAGATCGGCGCCCGCATGATGGCCGGCATCGGCAGACGCATGCGCCTGTCGCAAAATCTGATTGAATATGTGCAAAAATTGATTCGTCTGCACCTGCGCCCGATTCATCTCTCCGAAGAAGGCGTCACCGATTCCGCCATCCGTCGCCTCATTTTCCAGGGAGGCGCAGAGCTGGATGACCTGATCACCCTGTGCCGGGCCGACATTACATCGCGCAATGTGAAACGGGTGAAAAAACACCTGGCCAATTTCGACCTGGTGGTGCAGCGCATGCAGGAGGTTGAAGAGAAGGATCGTCTGCGCCAGTTCCAGCCGCCGGTTCGCGGTGAAGAAATTATGCAGGCGTTTAATCTATCTCCCGGCCCACTGGTGGGCAAGATTAAAAAAGCCATTGAAGAAGCCATACTCAATGGGGAGATACCCAATGAACACGATGCGGCGAATGAATATATGGTAAAGGTCGGAAAGCAAATCTGCAATAGTCAGTGAAACTTTTAGAGGCTATATACGTCTTTGTAAGTAGTCCTTTTTTATTAAAATTGGAAAGGAGAAAAATATGGATGAGCAGACAGTTCAGACATCACCGTCCGCACAGGAAGGCGATTTAAATCTGATACAACGAATCATCAACGTATTCACCAATCCTTCTGCGACGTTCAAAGCCGTGAAGGTTAGACCAAGTTGGCTGATGCCGGTCATAATTGTGTTGGTGCTTTCGTTAGTTATGACCTATTTACTCCAACCCGTGATCATTCAAGAGCAACGGGCAAAAACAATCACTTCATTGGAAGAGCGCGGTATGTCCCAGGATCAGATTGATGAAGCGCTTGCGCAGAGTGAAAAATTCATGAAATATCTAATTATACCGATGGGGGCTATTGGCATCCTGGTGGCCCTTTTGTTATCAGCTGCTGTTTGGCTTTTTGTGTCTAAAACGTTGCTCGGCGGCAGCGCTCAATATTCACAGATGCTGGAGGTTTCGGCATACAGTTCGTTGATCACAACATTGGGGGGATTTATAAAACTCCCCATCATGTTACAAAAAGAAACCCTGAATGTACACTTTAGTCTCGCCACATTTATGTCGGATAGCGCCAAGGATACATTTATATATAAATTCCTTGTGAATAGCGATCTGTTCAACATCTGGTCCATCGCTGTTTTATGTATCGGCATCGCCATCGTGAGCGGACTAAAGGTCAAAAAAGTATGGCCGGTGGTCGTCGTTCTGCTAATCGTCTGGTATTTGGCAACGGCTGCATTGGGAAAACTGTTTGGTGGCTGATAAAGAGCAAATCGGAGTACAAACCATGAAGAAAGTATTGAGTGTTTTTCTGCTATTACTCCTGACCTCCCTAATTATAGGTCAGGAAGAACAAGCTTTAACCCTTCAAGACTGCATCGAAATCGCTTTGCGCAACAATTCCACTCTGCGCGTAGCAAAGAGTCGTTATAGCATTGCCGGCACCAATGTGACGACGGCCTATTCCAATTTATTGCCGCATATTAACCTGTCGCTGGGAAGCGGAAAATATATCCAGGGCGCGCGCACGCTAAAATTGGATGTACCCGCCGACTTCGATAGCCTGACCGGTCGCGTTATTTACGAGCAGCAGGAAATCTATCAAAAGTCGGTTGAGCGTAATTCCCATTCTGCGCGATTGTCGCTGAATCAAAACATATTTGATTTCGGTCAGAGCATTTATAATATCAAGTACAACAAAGCTCTCCAGAAAGCCAGCGAGCAGACAGTACAGGGCACCGTACAGGCAGTTATATTCAACGTCAAGCAAGCCTATTACGAGCAGCTGAAAACCATAAAACTGAAACAGGTCTATCAGGAAGCGGTGCAGCTATCGGAGGATGAATATAATCGTGCCAAAGCGATGATGGAGATCGGCATCTCGTCGCAGGCGGAAGTGTTGCAGGCGAGAGTATCGCTCGGCAATGCGCGCACCAATCTCATCACCCAGAAAAACGTCGTCGAAGTGGCCAGGGCGAATCTCAACTATGCCCTCGGGCGCGATCCGAGCACACCCGTCAGTGTAATCGAAGATGAAACCGAGCCGATTTTCCCGACCATCACTCTGGAGGATGCGCTGCAAACGGCCACGCAGAACAACACCGAAATTAAAGCGCTTGAACTGCAGGCAAAATCGAGTCTCTATTCCCTGCGCATGGCGCAAACGCGTTATCTTCCTTCCATCGGAGCCAATGTTACTTATAGCCGTAACAATGATGATATCGCCCGCGTGTATTCGGAAAAACTGGATGAAGATTTTTCCGTTTCCATCGGTTTGGGATTGGATTTGAATATTTTTAATGGCCTGGCCGATAAGGCGGCAGTACAACGAATGCGCCTGACCCATCAAATTGACCAGGAAAACCTCAAAGAGCGCAAACGTATTCTGACGGCAGAGGTCAAACAATACTTTATACAGTTTTCAGCCTATAAAGAGTTTTTAGAAATCAATCAACAAAACATCGAAGCGGCAAAAGAAAATTTGCGTTTGCAGCAAGAAAAACGCCGCGTCGGGTCCGGAACCGAGTTGGAAGTGACCCAGGCGCAGGTCGAAGTCACCCGGGCGCAAGCAAACCTAGTGCGC
>JAFGSU010000108.1 GCA_016934435.1 Candidatus Zhuqueibacterota bacterium
ATAGGTATTTAACCTGGTTAAATTTTGGATCTTCCCATGTACTAAAGAGTGCTCAATAAATTTATCCAACCCCAAAACTTGCCTTTGATATCCCTCAGATAATGGATTAAAATTGTTCATGATAAGACATCCTTCTTTAGAAGAGCCAAAATAGCTTGAGGTACGATCATCACAACTCCCCTGTTATCTGATCTAATCTTGGTTTTTCCGAACATGCAAGTTTTGTTGAACAAACTATCTTAACGCTATTATCTGAAAATCAAAAATTGTATCCAGAAAAACCTGACATAAACTATAAAGAGTATATGATTATTTGAATTTGGGTGTCAAGAGAAATGATGGTGGGGGGAGATAACTAATTAAAAAATAGGGGAAGGCTCTCAGCGCCGGATCGCTTTCGGATCAATCGCATCCTGTAAACCGTCACCTACAAAATTGAAACAGATCACGGTGATAAAAATCAGGACGCCGGGGAAAATCGCTAACAGCGGCGATTCATGGATTAATTCCTGGGCGTTAAACAACATATTGCCCCAGGTCGGAATGGGGGGCTGAACACCTAAGCCTAAAAAACTTAAGGCGGCCTCAGATAAGATCGCGCCGCCAATATTTAACGTCACGGAGACCAGCAGCGGCGCCAGGATATTCGGGGTAATATGGAGCGCAATAATCCGAAAATCTCTGGCTCCCAGTGTTTTTGCAGCCAGCACAAATTCTTTCTCTTTCACCGACAGGATACTGGCGCGCACCAGCCGCGCCGCAGTCATCCAGGAAAACAAACAGAGGACTACGACCATTTTGGCAATGCTTTCATTACTGCCGCGAATGAACAGTCCCAGAATCGGAATGCGCTTAATATCCGCGGCCGCAAATAGAATGAGCACCGGGATGGAGGGCAATGCCAACAGCGAATCGGTGACGCGCATGAGAAGGGAATCTAATATTCCACCGTAGAAGCCTGCCATGCTGCCAATGGTCAGGCCAATCAGCGCGGAGATGAGCGCTACCATCAACCCGATGGACATCGAAACCCGCGTCCCATAAATCAACCGCATCAATACATCACGGCCCAATTCATCTGTCCCTAAATAATGCAGTGTCGTAAAGCCTTTCAGTAACTGGGCAAATTGGTCCACCTGCGCCTGCTCCAGGGTTTTCAATGTTGCCACCACAGTCGGATCCTTCCTGGCTTGATTCATGACTTCATATAATGCATCGTCATCCGAAACGGTTGCCGCAATCAGGCCGGCCTTTCTGATGGAGGCAATCACGACCTGAGCACGGGCCGGATTAGCATCAATAAATGCTTCAATGGCGGTTTCACGCTCGTCACTTGAGTGTTCTAAGTGGGTCATCGGCGGCTTGTATCGGTTAAAAATCTGCTGCGAGGTGGGATCAACACCAAGCAATCTACCGATCCACGGGGCAAGCACCGCAATGATCGCAAAACAGAACAGCACAATTAAGCCGATCACGGCAAATTTGTGCTCGAAATACTGCGAGAGGATAATCCGCAGCATGGATGTGGCTTTATATTCTTGCTCGGGCATACGATGTAAAACACACCCCTTACCCCCTCTCTTTACAAGGAACAGAGGGGCTGAGGTGAGTTATTGACTTATTTGTACGTGATACGCGGATCAAGATAGGCATAGAGAATATCTGCCAGCAGGTTCATCAATAATACCATTCCAACCGTAATGAGAAATGCGGTCATGGCGACGTTAAAATCATTGGCAATGATAGCGTCATATTCCAATTTGCCCACGCCCTGATAGGCAAACAAGGTTTCGGTAATCACCGCGCCCGAAAAAATAAAGGAAATACTGAGGGCGACGATGGTCACAACCGGAATTAAGGCGTTGCGTAAGGCATGGACAATCAGCACCCGCTGACGCGACAGACCTTTGGCTTTGGCGGTGCGGATAAAGTCAAAGTGCAGCGTTTCGATCATCGAACTGCGCATGTACCGCACGTACTGCGCCATTTGCTGGGCGGTTAAGGATAAGGTCGGCAGAATCAGGTATTTGATCCGGTCGCCTACCACGGCAAAGCCTGAAAGGGTATGGCCAATCGTTTGCGTGCCACCGGCCGGCAGCCATTTTAAATCCCTGGCAAACAAAATGAGCAGCAAAATCCCCAAGAAAAACGAGGGGATCGAAATCCCTGCGAACGCAAAGAGATTTACGAAATAATCAAAACGCGAACCTTTCTTTAACGCCGAAAAAATGCCAATCGGAATACCAACAAGTAAAGAAAGCCCTAAGGCGGCCGCCGAGAGATAAAAGGTATTGAGCAGTCGCGGACCGAGGATTTGCACGACCGGAATCCGGTAGGTACGCGAATACCCTAAATCACCGCTCATAATATGGGTCATCCATTTCCAATACCGCACGTAGATTGGTTTATCAATACCGTAATAGGCCCGCAGTCGGGCGGCATCGTCGGAGGTCATGCGAGGATTCGAGCTAATCATAATGTCAATCGGGTCGCCGGGCATCAAATTCATCAAATAATAGCCGACAAACGACAAGAGAAAAAGAACAACGACGGTTTGAATGAGCCGGCGCAGGATATAGGTTCGCATGGTTCTCCTTGACAGGCTTGTTCCCACGCTCTGCGTGGGAACATTCATATCAGACGCTCCGCGTCAATCGTTACGACGCAGAGCGTCGAATGATGCGTTCCTACGCAGAGCGTAGGAACGAGAAATAACACTTACTCCGTCAAATGCCAGAATTCTATATGATTCGCTTCGCTGAATTGATGCGGCGATGTTTTGTAGCCGGCCATGTTGGCTGGCGGCACAGAGATGCTCGCCCGATAATACAACGGGATCACCGGGACTTCATCGGTATAATACTTCAGGATTTCGGCGCGCAGTTCTTTGCGCTTGGCAGCGTCAAAGGTCACGTCAATTTCCTTGATGGCTTTATCCACGTTGGGATTATTCCAGCGTGTATCATTTTGCCCGGAATACTGGTTCGCTTCCGTCGGAATACTTTCACTTGACAGGGTGGATCGCGGGTTATTCTCCGGTGAGGAGAACCAGGCAAACAACGCCATATCCGGATACAACGATTTCACAACCGTTTCGCCAAAGAAAACCCGGGCCGGTTCATTCTTGATTGTGATCTCAATGCCGACTTTTTTCCATTCTTCTTGTAGCCAG
>JAFGSU010000109.1 GCA_016934435.1 Candidatus Zhuqueibacterota bacterium
CTCCGCCGATGTCCAGGCCGATATGACCTTTGAAGCCGATGAGATGCAGCGTCTCGAAAAAGTCGTCCCAGTTAATCTGGCCGGCGCCGGGGAGGAGATGTTCCATCCGCAAACCGCGATTGTCCGAAAGATGAATGTAATCGATATAGTCCGACAGGCGACGCAGGGCCAGTGTCAGGTCCTCTTTCAGGGCGAATTGGTTGGCGGTATCAAGGTTGAAGCGCAAATTATCCCGACCGACGGCGTCGTAAAAATATAAAAAGCCGTCGCTGCTTGCCGTCAACGAACCGAAGCAGGGGTGCAGATGATAGGTCAATCCCGCTTGTGCCGCGATCTCACAGGCGGTTTGATAGGCGGCTGTCAGCTCCTCCCAGTATCGCTTCCAGTCAAGGGTTTTCGGAAACCGGCCGATGCGAAACACGGCCTCATCGTAGTGTCGCACGGCCGGCATGTTTTCCGGAAACTCATAGGGCGGAATCGGGCCGTTGTCGAGCACACCGCTGCATCCCCATAACGCCGCTATCTCGCATCCTTTTTCGAACAGCGCCAGATTTTTTTCTCTAACTTGAGCTTCCGCCGATGAAAGGCCGGGCAGCACGACGCAAAAATAGGGGAGATGCAGCCTGCATTCGCCAAGTTTATCTTTGATTTCAAACCGCCCCTCAAAGACGCCGTTCAGATGATTCTCCTGAATGCCCTCTAACTCGATCGTTTGAAAGCCCAGATCTTTCATCTCCTGCAAATACGACACTGTTCGCTCGGCGGGCGGCGGATAGCCGTATTTTGTGATGGGGTAGAGATAACAGCAGACAATGGATTTGTGAAACATATACAATCAGCCTTTACAAAAGTCCTTTGATACCGATGATGCCGGTTACAGCCATGAACAGGGTGAACAGAAAAATGACGCTCATGACCAGATTGAACCGCCAATCGGCTTTGTATTTGCCCATCAGGTCGCCGTTGTTTTGCAGCAGCATCATCAACAGTATGATGAGCGGGGTGGCGACGGCGCACAGTACCTGGGAAACGATCATCACTAATACCGGACGGCCGCCGAAGATGGGAACGATCACGCCCAGACTGGCCGTGAACAGGGCGATCAGGCGGTTGTAATATTTTTTCATATCTCTCGGTTTGCCGGTAAATTCCGACAGGAACCAGGGCGCCAGCAGGAGGTGCGGAAACATGGAGGATAGACCGGCGCTGACGATGCCGGCGACAAAAACGGAGATGGCGAACCTGCCAGCCAGCGGCTCTAACAGCTTGACCATGTCGATGGCGTTGTCCACCCTGAGTCCTAACGGATAGAGCGTGCCTGCAGCACAGGCCATGATCGCCGCCGATAAAAAGAACATCAAAGAGGAGGAAATCAGGGCGTCGCGTCTTTCGATGCGCAAATCCATGATCGTCCAGCCTTTCTCCTTGACTAAAATAGATCGCACCAGATAGAGCACGCCACCCATGGTGGTGCCGACCATGCCCGCAATCAGCAAGGCCGCATTGGACTCCTGCGGCATTCTGGGCACCAGCCCTTTGATCACCTGCATGGGCTCGGGGATGACCATGAACATGGTCACAAGGAAGCTGAGCCCCATGAGGCCGACGAACAGGGTTAAAATCTTTTCAAAAAATCGATGGCTGCCGTTCCAGAACAGATAATAGATCAATCCGCCGAAGACGATGCTCAGGGCCACCATGCTGACGCCGTTGCCGGAAGGGGTGAGCGGCCGCGACCACTCCTTGACGACTTCGCAGACCACCGCCATCACACCCATGTAGGCCACCCATTCGCTGATGACCACCGAAAGCAGGACAAAAATTGCCAATCCCATGCCGAAATGCTTTTTAAAGCTGAACAGCGCGGTCTCGCCGGTGACCACGGTGTAACGGCCGAAGGCGATAATCAGGATGTAGGTGAATACGCACGATAGCAGCAGCGGCCAGATGTAGGTCATGCCATAGTGCGCGCCGGTGGACGCGGCGGTGGTGACGCTGCCGGTGCCGATGTTGTAACCGACGAGAAAAATGCCGGGGGCGATGGAAGCGAAGAACAGCGATAATTTTTTCCAGCGTGATAGGGTTTGTTCTGTCATATGATGCCTGTTAAATAAATGTATGGCTTTCGCATGCTATGCTGGGCAAAAGCCCGTCCTTAAGGTTTGCGGCGATTTTTTGGGGCTGTCTAAAAAGTAATTTTGCAGTAGTTCTGAGTGAGGTTGTCCAAAAAGTTCAAAAAAAATGTAGAGATTCTACGTTATTAGTGCCTTCTCCCCCGATTTTTCAAGGGGGAGAAGGACAGGATGAGGGGGCTATGCCGTCACTTAACTTTATTAGACGGCTGTTATCGTAGTTTTTGGACAACCTCATGAGGTTGTCCAATATGTATTGAAGCGCGCATTTGACACACTGCTGTGGAATGAACCAAACGGTTTTCAAATACAGTTTAACTTCATTTATAGCAAATATTTGCCCTCACCCTAACCCTCTCCCGAGAGCGGGAGAGGGCACTAGCTTTTGTGGATTTCTCGGACTTTGGACAGCCTCACTCAAAAAATACCGGTATACTATCTTTTTCGATAGCGCCCGGTTTTATTAAAATAGTAGATTTTTTCAGTCATTCATAGCTTTTTCAGCAGTCTCAGATGGTGAATCCCATAGAATTCATCATCACTTATGTGGAGCCCACCTGGAAGGTGGACTCCACTATATTATGGATTTTTTTACTTTCTTTCACGCCCCCAATCGGGCAAGATAGAGGGCCAGTACAATCAAAAACAGGACGATCGTCGAGGCCGCCAGGAATCCGATGATATCGACGCGATAACGCGCCCAGGAAAAGCGGCGCCGCAGCGACAGCAGGTCCACGATCAAAAGGCCGTCTTCGTCATCACCTTTACCCAAAAGTTTTTCGATCCATCTTTCTTTGTACTTTTTCGCCGGCCGTCCCTGGGATTGACCCTCCAGCATGATCGGTATGTTTTGATCCTTGAGCCTCTGTTCCCTGCCGACCGGAGTGTCCAGTAAGGTGTAAAATTTACGCAGCTGATCTTCGGGCTCCGGCCTGGTGAAATAACTGACGACAATCATGAGGACCATGCCGACCGGTACATACAGGGCGATCTGGTCCTGCATCGGCCATTTCAGAACGTTGCCGGTATAGACGGCGATGGCGGCCATGGCGAGCGCGCTGACGAGGGCACCGTAGCGGTTTGCTTTTTTCCAGATCACACCCGCCCAGAATGCGATGCCAAGATAGGCGGTCACTTTCCACACTTCCATCAACCCATGAACCACGCTGGGAAATGCATAGGCGAAGAACAGCCCGCCAAGGACAATCACACATGAAGCGTATCGTGCCGTTTTTAATAGTTCTTGATCGCCGGCTTGTGGATTGATATACTTGAGATAAATATTGCGCGTGAACAACGCCGAGCCGTGCACCATAAAGGCATCA
>JAFGSU010000110.1 GCA_016934435.1 Candidatus Zhuqueibacterota bacterium
CCAGATTCGGTGTTAATCCGCGAACTGAACTGAAAATGTGCCACCCACAGGGTTACTTAATTAACTTGTAGACACCGAATCGGTGTAAGACTAATCGTTTAAAGGCGGAATAATATCTGCAGGTTATGAAAACCCACTCGCAGATGGAATCCGCCTATATCGATAGCATCCAGGGCGTCAACGAAATTGCCGGATTCAACACCGGTGCGGTTTACAGCCGGGCGAATCAAGCGATATTCGAGCTGTTTCAAATGCACATCGAAAAATTGGGACTGCTGCAGGCTGGTTTATCGCTGAACCTGACGGCGGCGGGATCGTTCATCTCGGTGACGCTGCTCTGTTTCGGCGCACTGCTGGTGATTCAGGAGCAGTTGCTGTTAGGGCAGTTTATGGCCGCCTATTCCCTGCTGTCGTACATTTTACCATCGATCAACACTCTGGTGGGGACGTACATCCATTTTCAGGGCGCGCACATTCCATCCGTCCCAAGTTGTACTTGGGACGGAATGTATCACATAAAGTTGCACTTGAGAAATGCGCAGTCGATACAAAATCTACCAGCCGGAGGGCATTTACTTCGTCAGCTCGACCACGGTGCAATGGGTGCCGATTTTCACTTCGCAGGCCTATTTTGACATCGTGGTGAACGCGATCAAGTACTGCCAGGAAAACAAGAATCTCTCGGTGTTCGCCTGGGTGAATACAAAGCAAAGCTTTCCGGACTCATTGCGGGGTTATCCAAAAAGTACAATTACAGCCGTCGAATAGGGTGAAGTGACCGCATGGCCCCTCATCCTGTCCTTCTCTCCGCCAAAAATCGGACGGACAGGCTCCTTGAAGAACCGGGGGAGAAGGCACTGATAACGTCGAATCCATACACTTCTTGGATATGTGGGACAACCTCGCAGAGCAACATCGTCTTTTCACTCACCGAGAATGATCTCCCGGACATCCATTCCCTTTTCGTGCACCCTGACCAGGAGAAAGCCTATCGGCGCAGACTCGAAATTCCAGGCACAGGAACGGACAATAAAACTTCGTGTTACACCGAACATGCATTCTCTGGTCGGCAAATGCTGATGACCGAAGAACATGGCCATGGGCTGAGTCTTGAAAATCAGATCGTTAAAAAATCGGGAATCGTTTCTTGACAGGAACATGGTCGAATCCAGGCCGTTCGGATGGGGCGGGATGTGGGCGAAAAGTATTTTCTCCTTTTCAGGCCGCGAAAGCTCCCGTTCAAGCCATTCGCACTGTCCGCTGGGAATGATATCCTCACTGGCCAAATGTCCCACGTGATCCTTCATACTCGCATCGCACATGGCGATAAAAAGTACACCCTTGTGGAGAAAAGAGTAATAATCGGATGGCTGGCCGTCTACTTGAAAGTCTTGCGGGAATTTTTCCCTCATTTCCTTCCTTCGCTTTCCTGATTCGTTATTGCCGGCAATCACATGAAGGGGGAAGGAAACTTGATCGAGGTGTTTCTCGAGCTCCCAGAGGTGGATATCGCCGCAGATGAGGATAAAATCGGGTCGATCCTGCTGGTCAAGCATTTCCATCTTTTTGACGCAGTGGAGAAACCGATCCACATGCGATCCATATTTTTCCACCTCATACTTTGCGGCCTGGGACGCATGGGGATCGGCAATTACCGCAAAGACAAAGGATTCATCGAGCGATTGGGCCGGCATTGCGAGGGTGAGGATGATGAGGAGAAAAAGAGTCTTTGCAGTCGATAATATTTTCACAGTCCAATCTCCAAATTTTATAAGGATGGAGCATTGCGGAGAGTTAATCTTATTCCGCCGCTCAGCAGGATGGGTGCGAACGGACCAACTCCGGATATTGCCTAAATTTTTACGGCTGTCTGCTGAACTTTAGAACAAAAGTCAGCCCCCGGCAGCATCAGTCGGGTCCTGTGGCAACAGGATGCAAAAAAATGCCCACGTCGGCGCACAGGCGCCAGATCCCGAACGGCATGGGATTCGATATCGGGATAACCGCTATTTTTCTTCTTTTTTCGCCTTTTTCTTCACCGCTGCGGGTTTTGGTTTTGCCGGTGCAGCCTTTCTGGTCACTTTGTGGCGTTTGGCATAGGCTTTGTGTTTTTGCTGCAACATCATGGCGGTGCGCTTTTTTTTACTTTTACTGCGAGCCATATGGATTCCTCCGTAATGGTATGTTTGTATCCGTCAAAAGTCCGTCTGGAAAGTAACAATCCATTGGTTAAATACGCTAAAGAATTATGATAAAATCCCCTTATTTTATAGCAAGACCTTAACCGGGTTCTGCAAATTTTTCACCAAATCGCGTAAAAAAACCGCGCCGGCAGCGCCGTCGATGATGCGATGATCGCACGACAATGTCATTTTCATACGATTTCCGATAACAATCTGACCATCCCTGACCACCGGTTTTTCGACGATGGCCGACACTGCCAGTATGGCTGCTTCCGGCGGATTGATGATGGCGCTGAACTCTTCGATGTCGTACATGCCCAGGTTGCTGATAGTGAAGGTGGCGCCGGAATATTCCTCCGGCGTCAGTTTGCGCCCTTTGGCTTTGTCGGCCAGTACTCGTGCTTCTTTGGCGATCTGCAGCAAACTTTTTTGCTCACAATGGCGGATGACCGGTGTGATCAAACCATCCTCCAGCGCCACGGCCAGGCCGATATCGATTGGCCCATGCAGGATGAACCTGTCGTCGGCGAAGGAACCATTGACGCGCGGATGATCGAGCAGGGTCATGGCTGCGACTTTGACGATCAGGTCGGTAAAGCTGATTTTCACTTCTTCCTGCGCCGCGTTGAGGTCCTGGCGCAGGGCGATGGCCTTGTCCATATCCACTTCAACGGTCAGGTAGAAATGCGGCACCGTTGTTTTGCTCAGGGTCATGCGCTGGGCGATGGCCGTGCGCATGGTGTTGAGTTTTTCTTCGCTGCCGGGGCGCTCCTTTGCGCTGAGCTTTTGTGGCTGTGTGGCGGCGCCCGATTTGGCGATCACGGTATCGAGGTCGCGTTTGATGATGCGACCGCCGGTGCCGCTGCCTTCTACCTGACGGAGATCGATGCCGCGCTCCGTCGCAATTTTGCGCGCCAGTGGGGAGACTTTGATGCGGGCAGAGCCACTGGTGATGATCTCGTCTTTGGCCGC
This sequence comes from Candidatus Zhuqueibacterota bacterium, assembly GCA_016934435.1. Taxonomy (GTDB): domain Bacteria; phylum Zhuqueibacterota; class Zhuqueibacteria; order Residuimicrobiales; family Residuimicrobiaceae; genus JAFGSU01. Next base: position 3,156 of record JAFGSU010000110.1, read on the forward strand.
CTTATCCGGAATTGGAGCCGAGTGAATGGGTTTCTCTTCGGCTTTAACTACCGGAGCTTCTTCCTGCGATTGTTCCGGCGATTTGCTCTTTAACAAGGCCGAAATATCTTCTCCCTTTTCGCCGATGATGGCCAGGGTGCCGCCCACCGCTACTTTACCGCCCTCGGCTACGATGATTTTCAGCAGCGTGCCGGCATCAAAGGCCTCCAGCTCCATGGTCGCCTTGTCGCTCTCCGCCTCGGCGATCACTTCTCCGGCCTCGACGCTCTCGCCTTCCTTTTTAAGCCATTTGAGCAGCACTCCTTCGGTCATGGTGTCGCTCAGTTTCGGCATGGTAATTTTGCTCGCCATTTGAATGGTCCTCTTTGACTGGTATTTTTCCATAACTTTTGGGACGACTGATCGCCTCCCCGACCGTTCCGGGGAAGGTGGAAACTGTACAATAAAATCGCCCGATTCAGGTAAATACTACTCTTGTACAACTTTTATCTATTGCAGCAGCAACAAGCTGCGAAATCCTCCCCGGCTTTCAAAGCAGAGAGCTTTGGTGACAAGTGCGTCCCCAAGCAGGAGCTTGGGGACGAGGGGGGGAAGATAAATATTTGTGTGGTCCACCTTCTAGGTGGGCTACACAAATTCACAATGGAAATAAAACTTTACCCTTACTCTGTCCTTCTTCCACAATCGGGCAAGAGGACTGGAAATTCAAGATTATAGGACTTTTTAGACAAACTAATGAGGTGGCAAATACTTAATGTACATTCTCATAGAATGTTCCACGCATTTATTACGTCTCATACTGATCAATTTCTCACACATACAAAACCTTTTTCGCCGCTGCCGCCACTTTTTGCGCGCTCGGTATGACGGCGTGCTCGAGGTTGGCGGCATACGGCATGGGCACATCCTCGCCGGTCACGCGCAGGATCGGCGCGTCCAGGGCATCAAAGGCGCCCATATAGATGCGATGGGCGATCTCGGCGCCGACGCCGGCGTACGGCCAGCCCTCTTCGACGATGACGCAGCGGTTGGTCTTTTCCACCGAACTGATCAGCAGCTGTTCATCCAGCGGCCGCAGCGTGCGCGGATCGACGACTTCGGCGTGAATGCCCTCCTCCGCCAGAATATTGGCGGCCTCCAGCGCCACATGGATCATCTTCGACCAGGCGATAATCGTCACGTCGTTACCCTCGCGTTTGACGTCGCCAACGCCGATGGGGATCAGATATTCTCCCTCCGGTACGTCGCCTTTATATCCATACGCCACCTCGCTCTCGATGAACACCACCGGATTGTCGTCGCGGATGGCGGTCTTGAGCATGCCTTTGGCGTCTTTGGGCACACTCGGCGCCATCACGTACAGACCCGGCACATTGCAGAACCAGGGATCGAGGCACTGCGAGTGCTGCGCGCCCAGCTGATGCGCCGCGCCGCCGGCGCCGCGAAAGACGATGGGAATCTTTAGCAGTCCCCCCGACATATAGGGCAATTTGGCGGCATTGTTGATGATCTGATCCAGCGCCAAAATGGCAAAATTAAAAGTCATGAATTCGATAATCGGCCGCAATCCCATCATCGCAGCGCCCACACCCAGGCCGGCAAAACCCAACTCGGCGATGGGCGTATCGATGACGCGCTGGTCGCCGAATCGATCCATCAGTCCCTGACTGACTTTGTAGGCGCCCTGATAATAGCCGACTTCTTCACCCATGAGAAAGACGTCGGCATCGCGTTCCATCTCTTCGGCCATGGCCTGATTTAAAGCTTCACGAAAGGTTATTTCCGCCATATTTCCTCACACATAAACATGTTCATATAAAGAATCCAGCGACGGCTCCGGGCTTTTTTCGGCAAATTCCACCGCTTCGAGTACAATGGTCTTAATCTCATCTTCCAGAGCTTTGATTTTCGCTTCGGTCAACACTTTTTGTTTGATCAATTTTTTTTGAAATATTAGAATGGGATCGTGCTGTTTCTGCTCTTCAACTTCTTCCTTGGTACGGTAATGCGAGTGCACCGGATCGGACATGGAGTGGCCGCGGAAGCGATAGGTGCGCGCTTCGATCAGCGTAGGTTCGCCTTCTTTGCGGGCGCGTTCGGCCGCTTCCTGCACGGTTTCATAGACAGCCAGAACATCCATGCCGTCCACGGTAGCGCGCGCCATGTCGTAGGAGCACGCCTTTTGCGACAAATCCCATACCGCCGACGCCCGTTCCAGCGGCGTGCCCATGCCGTAGCGGTTGTTCTCGATCATGTAGATGACCGGCAGATGCCAGAGCTTGGCCAGATTGAGCGACTCATGAAAAGCGCCCTGGTGCACCGAGCCTTCGCCCATGGAGCAGAGAACCACCTGATCGCCCTTGCGGTATTTGATGGCAAAAGCCATTCCGGTGGCCAGCGGCACCTGTCCGGCGACGATGCCGTGTCCGCCGTAATAGCCTTTTTCGGGATCAAACAGATGCATGGAGCCGCCCTTGCCTTTGGAGACGCCGGTGGATTTTCCGAACAGTTCGGCCATCACCGGTTTCGGATCCGTGCCTCTGGCCAGAATATGACCGTGATCGCGATAGGCGGAGATGAAATAGTCCTCCGGCCGCAACGCCGACACCGCGCCGACGCCGACGGCCTCCTGGCCGATGTAGAGATGGCAGAACCCGCCGATCTTTTGCATGCCGTACATCTGCGCCGTGCGCTCTTCAAAACGACGAATGAGCAGCATCATGCGGTACATTTCGTAGAGTTTTTCTTTTTTCATGGTTCGGTCCAAATTGGTTTATGTATTTTATAATCTTATAATTTAAACAAGTCAAACAGTAGTAACCGTGCTAAAATTACCATTAAAAATCAAGCAACTTTGTTATCAAGCGTGAGTTATAGCTATCGTGTATCTGGAATTAGTAACGGGATCGTTTCTCTTCTATTACGTTTATAAATTTTAAAGTCAGTATCCAGGG
>JAFGSU010000111.1 GCA_016934435.1 Candidatus Zhuqueibacterota bacterium
AAACTTTTATTATTGAAATAAATTCATTATTATAGGGCATGGAAAGGACACCGATTCGGTATTTACAAGTTATTTCACTTATCCTGTGGATGGCGCCTTATCACTTTAATTTGCCATTTAACATCGCATCTGAAACGGATGACGCCGGTTCGCTGTTGTCGTGTCAATTAAGCTAAAGGGAATTACTATAGTGTGAAGGATGGAGGGATGCTTAAAGCGCTACTCGTTTCCATGCGTCCAAAACAGTGGCTTAAGAACGTAATTGTCTTTGCCGGCCTCTATTTTGCCAAGGATGTTATTCGCTTTGAAAAGCTGAGCGCTGCGTTCATCGCTTTTGCCTGCTTTTGTCTTTTGTCCAGCGGTGGTTATCTTCTCAATGACCTATTCGACCGCGACAAAGATCGATTGCATCCGAGAAAGAAATTCCGCCCCATCGCCGCCGGAACCCTGTCGCCATGGATCGCCCTTGTTTCCGCCATTTTTTTTATCATCATCAGTCTATGGGCGGGTTTTGAATGCGAGGTCCATCTTGGATACATTCTTGTATTTTACCTATTCCTGACGTTCTCCTATTCTTTGTATCTAAAACGAATCATTATTCTGGATGTCATCATCATCGCTCTGGGTTTTGTTTTGCGCGCCATCGGCGGAACCATCGCCATCCATGAGGAGGTCTCATCCTGGCTGGTCATTTGCACGATATTTCTGGCGCTGTTTCTGGCATTGACCAAACGCAGGAGCGAATTTCAGTCGCTCGGCCAAAGGGCTGCCGAGGTGCGTAAAACATTCGGCGCTTATACTGCCGCGCTGTTGGACCAGATGATTATCTCGGTGACCGCTGCCTGTTTTATCGCTTATACGCTCTATACGCTTAATTCCGACACCATCGAAAAATTTGGTACGCGCAATCTGGCGCTGACACTGCCGTTTGTCATCTATGGGCTGTTCCGCTACCTGTATCTGGTGCATTCGGAGAATTTCGGCGAGAATCCCGAAACCGCCCTGCTGTATGATCCACCGATTTTGATCTGCGTGCTGGCTTATTTACTCAGTGTAGCAGTTGTGATATATTTTTAACATCTTTTGCTTGTATTTTCAACCAATCGTACGATCGGGATCTCCCGACTCGTCCGGCTAACGTGGCATCTCTTACTATTTTCTTCAGATTTATCATCATGCGTCTGCATGATCGAAAGGTGGGAGGCTTAGTATCCATGTACTGGTCAAAGCTGATATCCTATTTTTTGCTCGGTGCCTGGCTGATTTTTTCGGCGTGTGCCGGTACCAGGGACCAGCAAGAAACGGAAATACAGGCCGTACTTGCGAGTTCGGTCGGTTATTACATTCAAAAAGGCGCGGAGGCGTTGAATGAAGGCCGTTACCTGGAAGCGCTGCATCTGTTCAGCGAGGCCAGAACGCTGACACCCTATGATCCGGTGGTACAAAACAATATCGGTGTTACTTTCTATCATCTGGGACGACTGGATTCGGCGGTGCATGCTTATCAAACGGCAATCCGCCTGCGGCCGGATTATATACAGGCCTATATCAATCTTTCCAAGGCGTATATTATGCTCGATCAGTATGATCTGGCACATGCTGCGGCCGCGCAGATACTCCTGTATCAGCCGCAGGAAGCGCAAGCCTTTGCCCTGCAGGCCGAAATCTATGAAAAAGAGGGCGATCTGGAGGCAGCCATAGACGCCAACCGTAGAGCCCTCAACCTCAATCCGGATATGATCGACCTGCGCGCTAATCTGGGCACTTTATTGTTCCGCAACGGCCAGATCGACTTTGCCATTCAGCAATACCAACAGGTGTTGCAGCAGGATTCAACCTATGGGGTGGCGTATTTTAATTTGGGTAATGCTCTGGCGCACAAATGTTTGCTCGAAGAAGCGATAAAACAATACCAGTTCGCATTGACCTATCAGCCAACGCTCATCCCGGCGCGTAACAATCACGGATTGATATTACTTTTTCTCAATCAACCGCAACAGGCGGTGCGGGTTTTTCGCCAGGCGCTGGAGCAGGATCAAAATGCGACTATGGTGATGTACAACCTCTCCATTGCTCTTGCGGAAATGGATTCTCTGCACCAATCCCTTTCCTGCATACAGAGAGCCATCGATCTGGATCCGGCGACGGCGTATTTTTATTTGCAGCTGGGCAGGGTATTGGATCAGATGGGGCAAAAAGAACCGGCCATTGCGGCATTTAATCAGGCACTGGCGCTGGATTCAACCCTAGCGACCGGTTATAACAGTCTGGCCAATGTGTTATCCGAAGATGAGTTAGAGCAGGCACAGATCGCCTATCAACGCGCTTTGGCGCTTTATCCGGATTATCTGGAAAAACGCTATTTACAGATCGATCTTTACTTTCAGGGCGGTTTTATCGATTTACTGGCTAATTGCAGGAGCGCAGCTCAGATATCCACCGATTATGCGATGATTCACAACAACCTCGGTAAGGTCTATTTCCGCACCAATCAATATGGGCCGGCATTGCGCTCGTTTACCAGCGCAATTCGAATTCAACCGAACCTGTGGGAGCCCTATGAAAACATGGCGGTAATCTATTTTGCTGAAAACAAAAATGCCATGGGCCGGGAAATGCTATCCAGGGCGAAAGTGAATCGGGCCAAGGCTGCCGTCGCTATGGATTCACTTTCTGCGGCGGAATCGTTCTGCCTGGAGGCCCTGCGCCTGTACGCGGACAATCCCGGCGCCTATGCCCTGCTGGCCGATATCTATGGCAGAACAAACAGGCGCAAAGATGCGGAAACCGCTCTGCGCAGAGGACTGTCCGTCGGCAAGGACGATTTTAGGATTCATTTTGCCTATGGCAAATTTCTCGCATGGGACGAACGATATGGCGATGCGGAAAAGTATCTTCGCCGCGCCATCCAGATCAATCCGCGCTCACAGGAGGCGCGGCGAAAATTGGCGGATGTGTACCTGGCCACAGGACGAGAGGACGATGCCTATGTGCAGCTGGCCGGCAGTCATGCCGCCCTGGCCAAGGAATATGAATCCGCCGGGTTTGTGGATCATGCTCTGCAAGAATATCAGATCGCCGCAGGCCTCACACCCGAAAATAGCGATTATCTGGCAGCACAGGCTTTGATCTATATCAAACGCCACCAACATTCAGAAGCCGATTCGCTCCTGCGCGTCGCGCTGGCAAAACAACCGGACCATACAAGGGCATTGTACGCTATGGGACTGTTATCGGGCGATCGAAAATTGTACAGCCAGGCGGTTGATTATTTGCAAAAAGCATCGCTGCAAACCCCCGATGACGGCTCCATCCATTACGCCCTATCCGTGAATTATTATTTTCTCAACCGGCTTGATAAAGCCAGGGAACACGCGGCAAAAGCGAAGGCGTTAGGGGCCCAATTGAAAGAAACCTTTATTGAAGCACTTTCGCAAGAATCCATTCCCCCTGAAGATAAGGAGTGACGGATTTGTATCCAGTTCGCTATTTTCAAATCATTTTGACCTTCCTGATGGCATACCAGCTTGCGTGTCAACCCACAGGACATTCGTTTGTCTTGATAGATCGTAATAGACCTTGTACCATTTTGGTCGACCTGGAATCTTATCCGGATGTTGAATCTGTGCTAGAGGATTTTTCGCGCCGGTCTGCAATGGGTAACGATGTGTATTTTCGAGCGCTGGCAGCAGCGGAATTGCGACGCTATCTTTCACAGATGACAGGTCATGACGAAACCGATGTATCCATCGTCGACGATCGGGTCTCCGTGATCGGTAATATCCTTTTCGTGGGTCTGCCGGGGGAGCATAGTTCCTATGCGGATATGCGCTCCGTGCTGCTCAGACGCTGGCGAAAAACAAAAAATAAAAATGCACAGGGTATGCGTTTTGATACCTTTCAGCAAGAACAGCGCAGTGTTTTAGCTATCAGTGGCCGTTCCGCCGTTGCCACCCTCTATGCCGCTTATGACTGGTTGGAACAGCAGGGTGTGCGCTGGATCGCCCCTGATGAGGGCGCCGAGATCGTTCCTGTTCGCTCCGGCATTACGGTGCAGCCGTGTGATCTTTACCGGGAACCTGCTATGACTTTACGCGGCTATATCCCCGGTTGCGCGCAAGCCGAATCATTCAAGTCCGGGTCATCCCTGCTGCGATGGTTGTTGAGAAACCGAATCAATCTGCTGGCGGCGGAAGCTCGTGCGGATTCGCTGTTGCATGGGTATGGCATCCGCGCCGTCCGCAACATCGTACCCGATGTAAAACGGCAAAGCGGATTCAATGAAATTTGTCTGGGCCATCCTGAATCTCTGAAGCAGTTTATCGATAGTTTGCTGACAGCCGCAGCGCCCTGGCCGGATTTGCTCATTTTTGATGCCGCAAAGATCGAAAAATGGTGCGATTGTGCGGTGTGCGCGCAAATGGGCAATGCAACCGATAAATCGCTCGCCCTGCTGGCGCAGATCGGGGAGATGATGGAAACAGTACAGCAGGATAATCGAGGAGTAGAAACGGTCGAACTGTTGGGCATCGTGGGTTCGAAAATCCCCGAAAAAGCCATACCGGAAAACTGGAATGATCAGAGAATAAAATTGGCCGTTCACGTTTTCCCGCGTTGCTTCGATCACAGCATGACCGATGCCAATTGTACCGAGGTCAATTATAAAATTCTGCAGACGCTCAGTTACTGGTTGAATGAAAAAGCGATCGGTGAGGTGGGTATTATAGAAGGATATCATGCTGCTGAATTCGCAGGTCTGCCACTGGTTTTATCTGAGCGCTTGCATGAGGACATACCTTTTTATGTGGATATTGGAATAAAATTTTTACTCTCTCATCAACCCGAATTTTCATACCCGGGTACGAATGCCCTGCTGGATTATCAGATGGCACGACAATGCTGGCGAGGGGAAGTTGATCTCGATACCCTTGAAAGCGAATATTTTGCCGTTTACTATCCAGGAATTCCGGAACGGATGCAGGAATTTTACCGGATATTGCAGGAAGCCCTGGCTAATATTGTCGCCTGGCGGTTTGAGTTGCCGCAAAAGTTAGATCAAATGGCCCAACAGGATTTTACCGAACCGCTGCTGCCCCTCGACCTGTTCCGAAATCACTTTTTACTGGGCAATCGGTTTGCCGAGGAGAATTTAGGCACCGACTGGGAGCGCACCTATCAGCTCATTCACGATGCCCGGCGCCTGCTGGATGAAACCATGATGCAATCCGTTCCCGACCAAACCGTCGATCATCTGATTGCGCTGGAAGCGCAATTGCGGTTTGCCGAAATGACCATCACGCTTTACGATAATGTCATCCGGGTATTAACCCTGAGTAAAGATGAGCCGGAAATGCGGGAGGAGGCGGCGATACGATTGCGTGAGACAACGCGCAAGATGGCTGAATTCAAATTGCCCCAACACCCGTGCGGTGAGATCACCGCCCTGAATGCATGCGGTATCTCTGATGCCTGCCAGAAACTCTGCCGGGTATTGGACGAACATTACGGTCCAGCTTATGAACGGATTTATGAATAAAACCCTTTGATTTTATCTTCGACGCTTTGCAGCAGTTTTGTGAAAGAGTCGGCAAAGGCTGCAACGCCATCCTGCTGTAATTGCTCGGTGATTGTCTCCAGATTGATCCCTAAATCCGTTAATCTCTTCAAATCCGCCTCCCTTTTGCTGCTGTCCGCCGGTAATGCGGCTTGCGGCCTGCCATGATCCTGAAATGCTTTCAGGGTGTCCGGCGGGACGGTGTTGACGGTGTCCTCGCCGATCAATGCATCCACATAGCGTGTGTCGGAATAGGCCGGATTTTTGGTGCTGGTGCTCGCCCACAACAGCCGTTGCACGCGTGCACCCTGATGGCTTAGCTTTTGCCAGCGCGGGCCGGAAAAGATACTGCGAAACAGATCATAGGCAGCCCGGGACTGGGTGATGGCTGCTGTGCCGAGAACATCGGAGATGTTACTTTTTTCGAGCCATGCGTCCACCGCGGTGTCCAGCCGACTGACGAAAAAGGATGCGACGGAGGCGATTGCGGCAGGATTTACGCTGGATGCCGCTAGCTGTTCCACACCGGATATGTACGCTTCGGCAGCCTGCTGATAATGATGCAGGCCGAAAATGAGGGTCACGTTTACATTGATGCCGGCTGCTAATACGCGGGTGATGGCAGGGAATCCCGCCGCCGTAGCCGGAATTTTTATCATTAAATTGGGCCTGTCGACGGCTGCGAACAGGCGCCGGGCTTCCGCAACAGTACCCTCGGTATCGTGCGCCAGATCGGGGCTTACTTCGAGGCTGATATAGCCGTCGGCGCCGCCGCTGCGCCGGTAGATCGGTAAAAAGAGATCGGCTGCGGCGCGGACGTCCTCGATGGCCAGAGCCTCATATATATTCATAATCGGCTTTGATTGCTGCGCCAGCCGACGAATATCCTGATCATAGACCGGGCTGCCGGAAATGGCTTTCTGGAAAATAGAGGGATTGGATGTCAGACCGCGCACACCGGCGCTGATCCATTCCCCCAATGTTCCGGATTCGATGAACGAACGTTCGATATAATCTATCCAGATGGATTGCCCAAGGCTTGAGACTTTTTCAACATTATTCATTCCAGCTCCTCATGCATTTACAGGTGATACCATACCGTCACAATAACAGCGCCTGATTGCCGATCAGGTCTCTGGCTGTTTTGACGCCCAACAGAAACAGGGCGATGACGAATTCTTTCTTCATTCGTTGGATGAGCTCCACCACCAGATCGGCTGATTTCATGGCCGGCGCCAGAAACGGATGCGCAATACCGCATAAAGAAGCACCGAGGATCAACGCCTTGGCCATATCCACGCCCGAACGAATTCCACCGGAAGCGATGAGCGTGAGGCGGTCGCGATAAGGCGACAACTGTTCCAGGGCGAGGGGCGTAGGGATGCCCCAATCCTGAAAAGTCAATCCCAGCCTTCCTTCATTTTTTTTGGGCTGCCGCAGATGTTCCACCCGGCTCCAGGAAGTGCCGCCGCTGCCGGCGACGTCGACGTAGTGGATGTTATAGGCAATGGCCAGTTCGGCATCCTGCGGCGAAAAGCCCGAACCTACCTCTTTTAAAAGCACCGGTTGCGATAACTGGGCGGCGATTTCGCCGATTTTTGCCGCCAGATCGGAGAAATTGGTATTGCC
>JAFGSU010000112.1 GCA_016934435.1 Candidatus Zhuqueibacterota bacterium
ATTTTTTTAGCGGCTAAGAGATGGCCCATCTGATCAATGGCTTTTTGCAGGTCTTCTACCTTGGGCCCGGGGTCGCCTGTTGTTACGTCGCCGTTGACGATGATAAAATTCGGTTTTTCGATTTCGATCACCTTTTCCAGCAGGCGAGCCGTGAGCGAATCGCACTCGGGGCCGAGGTGCGTGTCCGCAAAAGCGAGAATTTTGAAAGTGCCGTCGGCAGTAAACTTGAGCGTCGGTTCATCGGCCTGGGCGGTTGTAATCCACAGTGCGCTACATGCAAAGAGCGATAGCATTAAAAAGCATTTGATCTTCATGATACGTCATCCTTTCGCTTACTGAGTTAGCTCCATTCTACTTGAGCCTAATAGAATCAAGAAAAACCATCTGAAAATATCTATTGTTTATAACAAGAGGACATCCTTGCCGAGTTTTGGAAATATTACTCCTGAAAAAGGGCATATTTGTTCCTTCTTCACCGGTTGATTCCTCTGAACTAATTGCCAGAGGTCCTGCAGGGAATTAGAGAAAATACTCAGTATCCTTGTGACGAAAATAACAATGCTCCTCGAAAAAACCGAGCTCAGCCAGTACCGTCCTCAATGTTTTCCTGTCTGTACCCTCTGTCTCTGAAATCTATATCATAGGACTGATACTGGTTTTTGGAATAAATAGTGACCTCAAAAATAGGTTTTACGACCTCTATTTAAGGTCAATATAATGTTTTTAAGATGTTTTTCAAAACATTCTTTTAGATTAAAAAATCAGACCAAGTAAAAACCTTTGTGCATTCTCCAGCACGCCCCAATCCTACCAGGAATAGTCAGCGCGGATGCCCATCCGGCCGCGCCGGACGAGATCGACACCGCCGCCGAGCGTCAGGCTGTCGATGATGGTATAATAGCCTTCCGCATCGCTGGTAGTGCCGGCGATAACAACATTCGTCCCGGGTAAGCCTTCGCTGATTGCCTTATCGGTAATCCGTCCGGCTATCTTGCCGGTCGTGCCGGCCATGATTTCCATGTAGGATAAAAATATCACTATCAGGCCGAACACACCTATGCCTTTTCGGAACGTCATATCCTGCCTCCCAAAAATAGCCCGTTTTCATTGTTGTTGTAATAGACGGCGCAATCAGGAAAGTCAAAAAGATCCATCAGGTTTAAAAGGAGAATTTTGATTAAGAATATTTTTAGTTCTATTCGAATTTTTCCGAGAAAGAGGATATGGAATTCGTATATGGATAGAGGTTTGATTTTACAGGAGCCGCAAAGATTTGGGAATTGCAGGCTCAGCATAGCCACGGATAATCAATGGACAGCCGCCTCCGAACAGTACCGCTGCTCACAATTTTTAATGTATCTAAATTGATTTCTAAATGCAAGCAGATTTTGAAAAAATAATTGAGTCAATTGTTGACATTTTACCAAATAGCACCTATATTTACCATACTGGCGCATGCCCTGCGCCGGTATGCCGTGGACGTTCGGTCGGAAATAATTGGTATATGAACAGCAGAGAACGAATTAAGGCGATTATTGCAGGAGAACCCGCGGATCGCTGCGGGCTATGGCTCGGCAAACCTCATCCCGACAGTTGGCCGGGATTGCATGCCTATTTTGGGACAACAACCGAAGAGGAGGTCAGGCGAAAACTGAACGATGATCTACGTTGGATCTGCCCCCAATTCTTCGCTGATGCCTACTGCGATCCGTGTGGATATGGCATGTTTGATTTTGGGTTGAATAAGAAGCGACATGGACAACCCGGTCCCCTTGCCGACTGCGAAGACGTGGGTGAGCTAAAATCTTTCCCCTGGCCCAATCCGGATTATCTATGCTTCGACCAGTGCCTGGCGGCATTGCGCACAGCCGGAGAGGCCTATCGGGCCAGTGGTTTTTGGACATGTTTCTACCACAACATCATGGACCTGTTCGGGATGGAAGACTATATGGTCAAGATGTATACCCACCCGGAGGTCATACAAGCCGTGACCGATCGGGTTTGCGGCTTTTACTATGAGGCTAATGAGCGTTTCTTTGCTGTGGCAGGGGCGGAGGTGGACGGTTTCTTTTTCGGAAATGATTTCGGCACACAACAGGACCTGATCTGCGGACCGTCACAATTCGATCAATTTATCATGCCCTGGTTCCGCCGCTTCACGGAGCAGGCGCATGCGCACGGTTACCAGGCTATATTGCACTCCTGTGGCGCGATTCACAAGGTGATCGAACGCCTGATCGATGCCGCAGTGGACTGTCTGCACCCCATTCAGGCTCTGGCGGCCAACATGGACGCCGGGACTCTTGCGCGCGATTTTGGCGGGCGCATCGCGTTCATGGGGGGGATTGACACTCAACACTTGCTCGTACATGGAACGACGGAAGAGGTGAAGAGCGAGGTCCGAAGGGTGAAGGCATTGCTTGGGCCACACCTGATCGTGAGTCCCAGTCATGAGGCGGTGCTGCCCAATATCCCACCACGCAATCTGGAAGCCATGGCGGAAGCGGCCGTCGAATGATCGATGAATCTACATCATGATGTATAGCTTGGGTATCCGTTTGGTTCGAATGTTGCCGTAGGTCATCGCGCTGCGGCAGTCTCGTTCAGGTAGCCGGGTACGCCGACGCCAATGTCCTCGACGCGTCGGCCTGTGACATGATCTCGCTTAAGCAGTCGGCGGATCATGGCTTCACTACTGGTCAACACGCTCGTCAGGTCATCGCCGTCCAGATCAGTTCCGAAGGCGGCCTTCTGTTTCTTCGGAAACTGAAAACTGATCATTTTGCCCTTGACATTGAAATAAGAATTCAGTATCATTCTCATCGAGTCCGCCATAAGTACATTTAATACTCATGTGTAAAAGCATACTTTTTATAAAAACAAATGCATATGGTTATACAAAGACTTTTATTAAAGACCGTTGCCACCATAAGCCTGGTAATTGTTTTTCTGATTCTCGGGTGTGGATCTGATAAAACATCCGATCCCGATGATACAGTTGTCGTAAAAATTGGTCCGGAAGAAATAACTGTTCGGGAATTTCGCCTCAGTTATGAGTTTGGTTTTGCGCACTTGAAAGGTGGAAAAAACCGCAAAATAGGCTACCTGGAAAAAATGATTGATGAAAAGGTTTTGGCGCTACGCGGATATGAAATGAAATTGGATCGTACCGAGCAAGTGCAAAGGCAAGTTAAGGATTTGCAAGATGAGTTGGTAATCGAACAGGTATTCAAAGATCAAATTCAAGCAAAGGTACAGGTTACCGATCATGAGATCAGAGATGCCATCCACAAGTCAAAGGTGAGTTGGAAGCTTCGTTATTGGTATGAGCCGAATCGGACGTTCGCCGAGCGTGTCGCTGCGCATATGCGTCAGCATGGGTATGCCGCTACTGTCTCCCGGATTTTATCGAGCAATCCGGAAATCGTCTTGAGGCCTGAAGATTTCGAGACGCCATACCTCACCTGGCTCGATGTCACTCCTGAACTTCTCGAAGCTATCCGGGACCTGGAAGTAGGGGCCATTTCTGATCCGATACCTTTGGATGGAGGCTTTTATCTCTTCCAGGTGGTCGATATACGCCGTGAAGGAGTGACCGAATACGATTACACGAATCTTGCGGGCCGCTATCGAAAAATATTGCAAGCACGCAAACAGCAGGAGGTCGTCGATCGATATATCGCCGAGTTGATGACGCCGAAGAACATAGTCACCAGGGGGAATGTGTTCATGCCTTTGTCAAAAAATCTGTTTGAGTGGTATCGCAACAAGAAAAAGGGCGATGAGCTCGTCAACGCCGTTGCTGATGCAGGCGATGATCGACCCTATTTACAGGAAATTCATGATCTTTTGCACAAGACTCTTGTGACGTTTGAGGGAGGGGCTTGGACGGTCGGTGATTTCCTCGCTAAATTCAAACCGGCTCTGTTGACGGTGAGCGAAACGGATGATGTTTACAGTTTCCGGGCAAAATTTAATAGTCAGATCGCCTTAACCCTGCGTGATCATTTCCTGCTACAAATCGGCTATGGGAAAAAACTACACAAGCGTCCAGAAGTTAAAACGGATATCAAACGCTGGCAGGACAAATGGGTATATCGAGCGCTCTCCAAGCAACTTATCTCCGATATTGCCGTCACTGAACATGAGGCCAGAGATTATTTCGATCGCAACCTCCATCGTTTCAAAATTGACCGCGATGATAAACCTGTCTATGAAAAAAATAAAGAACTAGCCCATGTATATGCCCTGCAGCAGAAACGGTTGGCTCTGCTGCAAACAGAGTCGCTGACCTTGCAAGATCGATTTGGAGTACGCATTTTTCAAGCGGTGCTGGACACCATCCCCACCATAGAGTTTGAAAAATCGCGCTGGGCGTCGTTGCAGGTCTTTAAGCGCAGTACTAACCGTATGGCCTATCCGGTTGTCGATCCTACCTGGGAATTCTGAAGGGATGTAAATCGATCCCGCTATTGAGGTGAATTTATCCGGAAATTTTCGAAAAAATCCTTGACAATTAATAAATTAATTTATATAATTGTACGTACAATTAAATAATTGTATGATTGCATTTTTAGCGGGTATTTGATATGTTGATTGATAAAAATAGCCCCATACCGCAGTATTTCCAGTTTCAGACATGGCTCGTTGACCAGATTGAACAGGGCATTTTCAAGCCTAACGACAAAATACCTACAGAAGACGAATTCATGCAAATGTCCGGTCTTGCTCGTTCCACCATCCGGCAGGCCATTCAAAATTTGGTTGTGCAGGGTTATCTGACGCGCAAGAGAAGATTGGGCACCTTTGTCACTATTCCTCCGAGCGTTTCCGGCCGATCGAATATCATAGGCATTCTCGTTCACGATATCCGCAGCGGTTACGCGCCAGAGTTTCTACGCGGCGCCGGCGATGAAGCATCGAAAAATCACTACAGCATTATTCTCTCCAATACCGACGATTTGTTTTCCAGAGCCGAATTCCATACAAATCGACTCATCGATCATGGGGTAAAAGGGATAATTTTTATGCCCACGGCCGCTTCAGTTGAAAAAAACAGTCAACTTTTAGAGCGATTCCGCAGAAGATCTATTCCAGTCGTCACGGTGGACCGTATCATTCCCGGTGTAAAAGTGGATTCGATCACTACCGATAACTTTTTCGGTGCATACGAATTAACCAGTCACCTCATCCAGGAAGGGCACACCAGGATCGCCATAACACTTAGTACACGTGTCAGTAGTGAAATGCAACGGCTGGAGGGCTACAAAAAGGCGTTGAGTGACCACAACATTCCCATCGATTCCACGTTGATCATCACCAATCAAGAACGGTTTATCGAGACTCACTATTTACAGTATGCCAAATTCATTCTCTCGCAAAGGGAAAAGTTTACTGCCATCGTAGCTGGCAGCGATAGAATAGCTTATATCATTTATACAGTGGCAGATGAAATGGGGATTCGAATTCCGGAAGATATTTCTATGGTTGGGTATGATGATTTGGTTTTGCACAATACCCATCCGCTGGCCTTGACTACGGTGCACCAGCCGATCTATGAGATGGGTCAGGAGGCTATGAAGATTTTACTCGATCGCATCGATGGTAAAGATTTTGAACTCAAAAATATTGTTCTACAATCCAAACTGATCGTGAGAGGTTCGGTGTTGCCGCCTGGTAAAAGTACCTGATACCATTTTCCCAGGAGAATCTATTCTTTCCATTGTGTAGAGATAAAATATTTTAGTCATTCCAGCAATTTTATATTGTTACCCGTTAGTCCAGAAATGCGGGTATCCTTTACACAGTATCCTTTGTATAGTACCTATCTCTATCATACATAAAGTTTAGCTATCAAGTATAGCTGGTACACGGCTGAGTCTATTGCCATGCGTTCTATTCTGCAGTACTTGACTATTACTAACTCGATCACGCTTCTTGTACGGAGTCTGCCATGAAGAAAGTCAAAGTAGGATTAATCGGTATCGGTCGACTTGGAACTATGTATGCGGATTATATCTCCCAACGTGTACCTCATGCCGACCTGGTGGCTGTTGCCGACATCATCCCTGAACGCGCCTCCAATTGTGCCGCGAAACTCAACATTCCTCATTGGTTCGATAACCACCACGATTTGAACGCCTGCAGACAAGTGGATGCGGTGGTCGTCACCGTTACCACCATTAATCATAAAGACGTCGTCATCGATGCCGCGGCCGAGGGCAAATTTATATTTTGCGAAAAGCCCATGACACTCAATCTTGCCGATTCCAGGGCGATGAAAGAAGAGATTGAACGAAAGGGTGTGTACTATCAGCAGGGATTCCAGCGCCGGTTCGACAGGGGTTTTGCTGCCGTTAAAAAGAAGTTGGAGGAGGGCGCCATCGGCAAACCGGTGATGTTTCGGGGCTCTTCTCGTGATCCCTATCCACCTTCGCTTGAGTATCTGAAACCGGCCAACAGCGGCGGACAGATCATCGATATGGCCATCCATGATATCGATATCGCCCGCTGGTATCTGGGGGAAATCAAAACGGTGTTTGCAACCGGCACGGTCCTGGCGTTTCCTGAAATTAAAACCATCGACGATACCGATAACGCCATCCTCGTCTTTAATTATGAAAACGAGGCCATTGGCGAAATCGATATCAGCCGAAACGGTATCTATGGGTATGACATTCGCGCCGAGGTCCTCGGCACCAAAGGTGCGATAAAAGCGGGTTATTTGCGTGAGACGCCCATTGTGCTGATGACGGAACAGGGCGTCACCCATGATGTGGTCGCCTATTTCCCGGAGCGCTTTGGTGAAGCCTATATCAGCCAGCTGAATGACTATGTCGAAAACATTCTTCACCAGCGGCAGCCGATGCTGTCCATCGATGACGGCATCGCGGCCCTTCAGGTGGCTATGGCGGCCACGGCTTCCCTGCATGAAAAGCAGGCCAAGCGGATTGCGGACTTTTAACGACTGCCGGAACGGCATATATCTGGGAGGGATTGCTTTTTATGAAGGCGCTTGTATTTAAAAAGGTGGGTCGGATTGAGTTGGAGGAAATATCCAAACCGGTGGTGTCCGAACCAAATCAGGTTCTGATCAAAGTGGCCGCCTGCGGTATTTGCGGCTCGGATGTGAAAATTATGCAGGGCAAACACGCCTACAAAGAGAATACGGTTCTGGGTCATGAATTCTGCGGCATCGTAGAGGAGATAGGCAAGGCTGTAACCAGTGTAAACGTGGGCGATCGAGTGGCTCTCGATAACAATCCTCGCTGTGGATTATGCGATTTTTGTCGCACCGGCTTCAGCAGCCAGTGCGTGGAATTGAAAAACCGCACCCTCGGTATCTTTCAGAATGGCGGCTATGCCCAATATTGTGTAGCGCCCGAGGATGTCTGTTTCAAATTACCGCAAGAAATCGATGACATCGTCGGCACACAGGTGGAAACATTGGGAACCGTTCTCAACGGCATGAATGTGGTGCAGATGCAGCCTCATGATATGGTGGTGATTCTGGGTTGCGGACCCATCGGCTACCTGTTCACCGAACTGGCCAGGGGAATTGCGGCGAAAGTGATCGTCACCGAAATCGATCCATTCCGCATATCGGTAGCAGAGCAGCTGCAGGTGCCGGTGCGGAACCCCAATGCCTGCGATCTCGAAGAAGAAATATGCAACCTCACCAACGGCAAAAAAGCCGATATCGTCATCGATGCCGTCGGCACCCAGCTCGAAAACGCCCTGAAATATGTGAAACCCGGCGGCAAGATTCTCGCATTCGGTATGGACGACAGCGTCGAGGCGACCATTAAACCTTATTTTTTAACGAGAAATGCGATTAAGATATTGGGAACCTACATTGGTCAAAATACTTGCTTGCCGGCGATAAAAATATTTCAGTCGGGCAAGCTGAACATGAAACCATTTTTTACCGAGATTATTTCACTGGCACAGGGAGTGGGGGCGTTCTATAAACTCGGGCTGGATCTTAAAACGTTACAGCCGGTGCCGAAGAAGGCGATGAAAATCGTTTTCCGACTCTGAAGCGCCGTGACCTCGATAAGAGACGCTGCGACCTGTCCATGTTTCGAGCTGAAGAGGCCTTCTTTAAAACGCTAACCTTTAACCTACAGGTGACCATGATGGTGCGTCATGGATTCCATGTCCTGCTCTTGATTCTCCTTATCGCTATGGGGTGCCGAGTCGATGACCGGGATGAGATCAAATGCATGACTTTTAATATTCGTTACGGTACCGCCCAGGACGGCGAAAACCGCTGGGAGAATCGCCGGGATATCCTGATGGATGTATTGCATCGTCATCGACCGGACATCCTGGGTTTGCAGGAAGCCCTGCCGTTCCAGGTCGACGAGATTAAGGCGGAGTTTTCCCAATGGAAATTTTTTGGCAAGGGGCGCTACCACGGCGTTGAAATTGCCTCACGGCCGCAAGAAAGCCTGAGCGGCGAATCCTGTGTCATCTTTTTCGATGCGGAACGGTTCGATCTGCTGCAGCAGGGCACTTTCTGGCACAGCGATTTTCCCGATAGCGCCGCCAGTATCACCTGGGGCAACAGTTTACCGCGGGTGACCACCTGGGGGCTATTTAAAGTGAAAGCAAGCGAAAAAAAGTTCGTCCTCATGAACACTCATTTTCATTGGCAAGAACCCTATGTGGAAAATACTTCTCAGTTAATGATGCGCAAATGGCGTGAAATTGCCGGCAATTTGCCGACCATCATCATGGGCGATTTCAATCTATCGCCTGATTCATGGACGCATGATCTCTTTTGCGGCCTCACCGGTCCGGAGGAGTTGCGCGGCAGGTTCGTCGATTGCTGGCAGGCGCTGGGAAAATCGGAAGACAACGCCGGCACCAGCCACGGCTTTTCCGGTATTCCCCAGCGCCGGATCGACTGGATTCTGGTGACGCCGGAATTTGCCGTCAAAGAGATGGAGATTGTTCATTACAATATAGATCATCGCTTCCCCAGCGACCATTTTCCGGTTCACGCTCTTTTGAGCCTTTGAGCGCGGATCAGCATGGAGAGATTTATGAAAAAGAGACAATTGACTTTACTATGTATTTTGCTCCTTACTTCGTGGCTCGCTGCGGGTACGACCGGCAAGCTGGCGGGAAAAATCGTAGACGAGGCGACGCGTGAACCACTGCCCGGAGTCAACGTTCTCCTCGAAGGTACCAGTATGGGCTGTATTTCCGCCATGGATGGCCATTATTTTATCATCAACATCCCACCGGGAAGTTATAATGTCGCTTTTACCATTGTCGGCTATACAAAAAAAAGAGTGGAGAATCTACGTGTGACCGTCGATGCGACAACCAGCCTGTCGGTGACGCTGAAATCGACTGTGATCGAAGGGGATGAAGTGACCATCGTCGCCGAACGACCGATGGTGCAAAGAGACTTGACCTCGAGCTCTGCCCGGATTTCCAGCGATCAGATGGAGATGCTGCCGATCGAGAGCGTCGGTCAGGTGGTGGAATTGCAGGCCGGTGTGGTCAACGGGCATTTCCGCGGCGGCCGTTTGGGTGAGGTGGCTTACCTCATCGACGGCCTGGCGGTTAACGACGTCTATACCGGCGGCCAGATGATCACCCTGCAGCGCAATTCGATCGAAGAAGTCGAAGTGATTAGCGGCACCTTCAATGCCGAATATGGACAAGCCATGTCCGGCGTTGTGAATATCGTCTCCAAGGA
>JAFGSU010000113.1 GCA_016934435.1 Candidatus Zhuqueibacterota bacterium
CGCGGCCGGATGACAGCGCGGGCCGGGGGGTGCCGACAACGATCTTTTTCGACGTCGGCGGTGTGCTCCTGGACGATTTCATCGATGATAAGGTGGTCGATTTAGCTCGCAAGTATGATCGGGATCCGGAGATGATGCTGGAACTGCGCAAAAAGCATCGCCCGCCGGCGGATGCCGGGAAGATCAGCGATCAGGACTTTTGGCGAAATCTATTGCATGCGGTGGGCATCGAGGCGCAATCGGATGATTTCCAGGTCGACTCATATATGCATCCGATAGAAGCAGGATTGGACCTGGCGCGCAAATTGAAAAAAGCGGGTTACAGAATTGCGATCCTGTCGAATGATTCGAGAGAAATTTTTCAAAAGAAAAGAGAGCTTTATCAATTCGATCACCTCTTTGATGATGTGATCGTATCCAACGAGCATGGGGTCATCAAACCGTTCATGGAGATATATAAAATTGCCCTGCAACGCATGAATGTGATCGCCCCACTATCTGTTTTCATCGACGATCGCCAGGAGAACCTGCAGGCTGCGGCGGAGCTGGGTATGTATACGATTCTTCACCTGTCCGCACAGCAGACACAGTTGCAGCTAATCCGGATGGGGATAGATGTCCGATAAAATAATTGCCACCCGATCCGACAGAGCTTTGTGAACATGGTTACATAATTACTGAGGGGCATATGAAACCGGAACAGATCGAACTGGCCTTTTGTCTGGAGACCCTTTTCAGCGAAAAACCCTTTGTGGAAAGATTTTCGGCAGCGCGGACACAGGGTATTCGCTGCATTGAATTTTGGGATCATCGTTCAAAGAACCTGAATGCCGTCGGCAGAGCACTCTCGGCCAACGGTTTGAAAGTCACCAATTTCAGCGGCAACAGGAAATACGGCATGTTGCTGGCAGGAGTACGGGATGCATTCGTGCGGGAAGTGTCGGAAGCCATGGGCGTTGCCAAGGCGCTCGGTTGTCCGCGCCTGATGCTCCTGGTGCAACCCCTTTGTGAGGATGGTTCGGCCGAACCGCTGCCCTCGGACACGACTCGAAAACAAAAAATCGACGCATTGATCGCCTGCGGCCATCAGCTCGCATCCCTGGCGGATGACGCAAAGATCGATTTTGTCATCGAACCGCTCAATACAGAGATCGATCATCCGAACTATTTTTTGAGCCGTTCAAAGCTGGCATTTGATTGTATCAGAGAGATCAACCATCCGCGGGTGAAAATTCTCTATGATATTTATCATATGGCGACTATGGGAGAGGATGTAATCGGCGATCTGAGTAAAAATATCGATGTGATCGGCTATATCCACATCGCAGATGTGCCCGGCCGCCATGAGCCGGGTAGTGGCAGCCTTGATTTTCGAGGGATTTATCGCCTGCTCAAATCGCTGGCCTATGACAGACCGATAGGGTTTGAGTTTTTCCCCAGCAACGCCGACAGCGGTGCAGCTGTTGAAAAAACGTTGCAGCTATTTGCGTAAAGCGATATTTCGCTCGTCCGAGCATGCGTCCGGCATGTTCCGGATCAATCGCTGCCAACGGACCATCTTCTAATAACAGCGGAGACCGCCACGCTCCAGCAAAGCCAATCTGAGAATTGATGCTCGATTGCTCCGCTCGCGGTGACATTCTTTTTTTTGTTATTGCGTGAATAATGACATGATTGCCTTATCCATCTCGCTGTGTGGTGCTTGATCGTGAACAGAACATAGGGAATCGTCAATAGGAAAACAAGAAAGAAACGGATATGATTGGATGGATGAAAAGATATTTTGCGCCCGCGCCTCATCGGAAGCTCCACCCGGACGCTGATGTTGGAAGGTTGTACCCGAAGTACCGCTGGCGTACTCTGGAATCAACGTTCATGGGGTATGCCATTTTCTATCTCGTTCGCAATAACCTGTCTACAGTGGCCAAAGATATCGAAGGGGCACTGCATTACGATCACAATATGGTGGGAAATATCCTGGCGATTTCCGCTCTCAGTTATGGTCTGGGCAAGTTTCTCATGGGTGCGCTCTCCGATCGCAGCGATCCACGCAAGTTCATGGCTACAGGGTTGATCCTGACCGCCCTGTGTAATTTTGCTTTCGGCGGTATAGCCAGTTACGGCGTTCATCTGCTGTTATGGGCGCTGAACGGATTTTTCCAGGGAATGGGTTGGCCGCCGTGCGGCCGGTCCATCGGCCATTGGTTCAGTCTGCGGGAACGGGGATCGATTTTTGCCGTCTGGAACGTGGCGCACAATATCGGCGGCGGTCTGGCAGGGATTCTGGCGGCCTATGCCGCTTTGCATTTCGGCTGGCAGGCGGCGTTTTATTTTCCGGGTGTCATCGCGTTAATCGCTTCGATTTATATTTTCCTGCGTCTGCGCGATACCCCCCAGTCCCTGGGATTGCCGCCGGTCGAAGTCTATAAAAACGATTATTCCGACGATGAAAAAAAGCACGGATTGCATGAACAGGAGTTATCGACAAACGTGCTGTTCGTGGAATATATTTTGAAGAATAAATATTTATGGCTGTTTGCAATTGCCAATTTTTTTGTCTACATCGTCCGATACAGCATGCTCGATTGGGGCCCGATGTATCTGCGCGAGGTCAAGCATGCCACACTCAGCGGCGGTGGCATGGCGGTGCTCATCCTTGAATTCGGCGGCATCCCATCGACCTTATTGATGGGATGGCTGTCCGACCGGGTCGGCGGTCGGCGCGGCATGATCAGTCTCCTTTGCATGATTCCCATCTTTCTCGCTTTTATCGGCATCTATTTGAATCCGGCCGGCAACCTGGGATTGGATATGCTCTTTCTGGCCGTGGTCGGTTTTTTCGTCTACCCACCGGTGATGCTGCTGGGTGTGTCGGGATTGGACCTCACCTCAAAGAAGGCGGTCGGTACGGCTGCCGGCTTTATCGGCCTGTTCGGCTACATCGGTCGAACCGTGCAGGCAAAAGGATTTGGCTGGATGGCGGACTATTTCGGCGCATTGTACGGCAAAGAGGTCGGTTGGAATATGGTGCTGTATACCATTCTGGCGTGCACGGCCATATCAATTTTTTTACTGGCATTCACCTGGCGTGTCAAACCACGGGCATAAACACGATTGATATTAAAAAAGCCGGTCGAGATGAACGCCCTGTGCTTTCGGTCATGTTGAAAATAAAGAGGATGATCGTGTCACCGGCTTTCACTGTGAATCATGAGGATCTCAAGGATGGATAATCGTTTTACAATCAGTGTGGTGGTAATTCTGTTCGTTTTTATCGCTTCGGCAGTCGCTATCGAAGCGCCCAAAATCAGCAAGGATAGTCTAAAAATCGGCTGGAATCACGATGGTTTGAGCCGTCTTAATCTGACTCAGACAGCTTTCGATAATTGGGCTCAGGGGGGAGAAAATAATTTTTCCTGGCGAGTGGATGTGAACATCAAGTGCATCTATGAAAAAGAAAATGTCAATCTGGCAAATGCGGCCGGCCTTTCGTTCGGTAAGATCAAGGTGTCCAGTCAGGAGAGTCGCAAGACCGTGGACGAAATACGTTTTCAGAGCGTTTTTACCCGCAAGATTTCCAAGTATTTAAACCCCTATATTGCGGTGATCGCGGAGACACAATTAGCCAAGGGATATGACTATTCCAAACCGGCCAAGGAGCCCATATCCGACATCATCGATCCGGCTTATTTTACTCAGAGTATGGGAATCGGATATGCCCCCAAACCGGTGTTCAAGACCAGGTTCGGCGCTGCCTTGAAAGAAACCATCACCGATAAATATAATAAATACGCTGATGATCCGAAAACGGCGAGGATCGAAAAGAACAAGTTCGAGGTCGGAGTCGAATCGGTCACCAATGTCCAGAAAAAAGTTAACAGCCTTGTGTCGACGTCCTCCGAAATGCGACTTTTTTCCGACCTGAAAGGTTACAGGAAAGTTGATGTGAGATGGGATAACCTGCTGACCATGCAGATCGCAAAATTCATCAACGTCAATTTCAATTTCAAAGTATACTATGACCGAGATGTGGATGTGAAACGGCAAATCACCCAGTCCCTGGCCATTGGCTTGTCCTATGATTTTATCTGATACGGAGGATCGTGTATGAACAGCAAAGAGCGCGTACAGCAGGCATTGCGGCATCGGACTCCCGACCGCATACCGGTCGATTTCGGCAGTACGGATGTCAGCGGCATACATGTTTCGTGTGTAGCAGCCATGCGCGAATGGTACGGTCTGGATACCGGCCCGGTGAAAGTGCATGAGCCCTATCAGATGCTCGGGTTGATCGAAGACGACCTGATGGAAATTCTCGGCATCGATACAATCGGATTGATGCCCGCCAGAACTTATTTCGGATTTCCCATAGACAATTGGAAGGAGTGGCGCACACCCTGGGGGCAGGATGTGCTGGTACCGGGGAATTTCAATATATCCTACCGTGATGGAGGTGTGTACATGTATCCTGAGGGAGATGTCTCGGCGCCGCCAAGCGGATTAATGGCCGAGGATAGCTACTTTTTCGATGCCATCATCCGACAACCGGACTTGGTGGAGACGGAATTGGATCCACAGGACAATATGGAAGAATTCACCCTGATTTCAGAACAGGAATTAGCCCATTTGAAATCGGAGGTGGACAGGGCCGCCGCTTACAAACGCGCCGTCGTCACCGGCATCGGCGGAACGGCCTTTGGCGATATTTCGCATGTGCCCGCGCCATTTCTAAAATATCCGAAAGGCATTCGGGATGTGAGCGAATGGTATATTTCCACCGTCACGCGCCGGGACTATATTCATGCGGTTTTTTCAGGCCAGTGCGACATCGCCCTCGAAAATCTGCAGCGGCTGCACCAGGCTGTCGGAAATGCGTTGGATGTTTTATTCGTCTGTGGCACCGATTTTGGCACCCAAACCTCGAGTTTTTGTTCGACCGATACGTTCGAAGAACTGTATGCGCCCTATTACAGACGCATCAACCGGTGGATACACGACCATACGACCTGGAAAACATTTAAGCATTCTTGCGGTGCGGTGGAAAAATTTATTCCGCAATTCATCGAGTGCGGATTCGATATTCTCAATCCCGTACAGTGCTCGGCCGCCGGCATGGATGCACAGATGCTCAAAGATCGTTACGGCGATCTCATTGTGTTCTGGGGGGGAGGTGTTGATACACAGAACACGCTGCCGTTCGGCACGCCCGCGCAGGTGCGCGAACAGGTGCTGCAGCGATGTGAGATATTCAACAAAAACGGCGGCTTTGTATTCAATACGGTCCATAACATCCAGGCGAAAACGCCGGTGGAAAATATTGCGGCATTGTTTGAAGCAATTAAAATGTTCAATGGAGGCTGAGCGGCCATTCTGCTCATGATGGCAACCTGTATTTGACTGCATTTTTTAGCCCAAAGCGATGGAGAGAATCTCAACAAATGGTATCGCTCTGGGCTTTTTTTATTGGTTGTTCGACCATTACGGCGAGATGTTATAGGTCGTGATGGATGTCCTTCAGCGACTATTTCGTAATCAGCCGTTCAAGGCTCGACCTCCTGCTATGGTTCCGGCTCGATGATTCTCAATAAAGGGATCAGGGCCGGATCGACATTGTAGAGTTGTCGCGTGTCGCCTTTTTCGGCGATGAAAAGCCTGATGCGATGACCGGCTTTTGTTTGGAAGCACATGATTCCATCTTCATTCGCATAGGAGATAGCCGGTTCGTCCATTTTTAATCCCGATTTTACCAGGATCAGATAGGCCCCGAACCAATCCGGCTCGGGGGGAAACACATATTCATCAAAAATCCGCGGACGTGGGTGGTAACGCGGACTGGTTGTCGTGCGGTGTTTCATAGCCAATGCGCTGGGCCTGACTTTTTCCTGCTGCAATTCGAACGGGAAGATGTGTAAATCATACCCATATGCTGTGAGTATAATATGCTCGGGTGAATAGAGCTTTTCCTGCCAGTTCGCACTGAGCCCGAGGCCGAATTCGCCGATTGTATCCCTGTAATTCGACAGGTCTTTTCGCCATTGCGTAAAATGCCAGTAACAGGGCAGGCGGTTATAAACACACAGGGTGGAAGTGCCTATTTGATCGGTGTAACCATTGACCGGTGTAAAGGAACCCTGCAGGAAGGCGACAGCCCGCTCATGTTCATTTTCCCCCACCGCAGCCATGCAATGAATCTGCTGCTGGAAACAGGCTCCGCCGGTCATGCTGCCCATGGCGGCATCTTTGAGTTGATAGGACCTGAAAATAAACGGATTGATGGAGGCCTTGCCGATTACTTCAAATGGATAGCGGCGTGCGCTGTTTATGCGCACGGCTTCTGCCGGAGCCGTATACCCTTCCGGCAAAGGCAGGGATAACACGCCCGATCGGGCATCCGCAGTCGTCAAAAAATTCCTGTAATCACGACTGATTCCGGAGACGGGCAGCTTGAAGATGGGATGGGTTAAAGCGGACTGCAACAAATAGAGATGATCCATGATTTCAAGACTTTCTCGTTGAATGCGGTTGTCGTGGCAAAAATCATGAATGTTCATCAGCGCTCTGAAAATCGCATTATTATAGGTGGGGGAAGCAAATTCGTCGATACCGAAAAATGAGACATGGTTATACCATCGGGTCCACTGGCTGCTTGCTGTTTTCTTCAATCTGGCATTATCGAAACGGTCACCTGCAAGCGTAAGGGCCTGAGTATAAAAAACAAAGATGTTGCTATAGGCGACGTAATCCCTGTAGATATCAAAGATTTCAGTATCCCATCGACGTTTTGCTGCTTCGAGCAGCGCTTTACAGGAAGCAATGAAATTGGCTTGCGTTTGAGCTGACATCCTGTTTTGCTGCTCCCACAGATGGCCGAGCATCATCTTGGCGCGGAACAGGGCATTGTTCAGGTCAGCTCTCTTGACGCCGTCCCGCCAGACCCATCCCCACTGGCCATACGTAAATGATTCAGGATCGTTATCCTGTTGTGAAATGAACTTGTTGAGGATAGAATCAGCCTTTGCATGATAGGCATCATCATCCGTGCGATAGAGCAGCCAGGCGTGTTCCAGGATTGGATTTTGATCGCGCGCATAAACCTCATTCAGTCGGATCAACTTTTGTGTCTCTTCGGATGAAAGAGGCTGAGAATGGGCGTTTAGAACGATCAAAAAACAATACAGAACAAGGATTATTTTTTTCATCGGTTTCCTCCTCATTATTGTCGGGTAAAGTGATCGAATTAGGTTTGCAATGATTTACCTTCTGCATGCTCTTCTATAAGATTGACCTCACAGACCTCGCCCTTCGGATCTAAAGGCAGCAAACAGGTCTTGATTTCACATGGATTCACGGCGCACCCAAAACATTTTTTCAAAGCCGGTATCTCAATCGATCCCTCAGCCGGCAGGCCATGCAATTCGACGACGCGAAGGATGATGCCGTCGCCATCCTCGGCTTTCTTAACAGCCGAAAGCGATACGTGACTCAAATCGGTGGTAAAAAAACTGTGCCGCCCCGGCAGACGGCCCGGGTGTACGCGCGCCGGAAAAGATATAAGCGGCATCAGGAACGCTTCCGCCTGGTGTGGAATTCTCGCGTCTCGCCAATCACCGCTATGTGGTATCAACCTGTAAGCAAATTCATGAATCCCCTGTTCCATATATCGAGGGTGATCTTGTTCGCTGACCACCTCGGGATTATGGTGCGACCAGGCGGTGCTGTGGAACACCGTCAGGCGGATATCGCCGTCTTTGACGCTGTAGCCGCATTTGCTGTCGTTGATCACGGCAAAGCCGAAGCCATTCTTTTCGTCCCCACTGCTGACGTCGATCCATGCCTGGCCGGGTTCTTCATCGCCGCTCATCGGCCGTTCGATGAAACCGTACGGGATGGAACAGGTGCATCGGCCTTTCTCTAAGACTGTCGGGAAACTCAATTTCAGTACTTTATATTTTTCGTGCCAGTCGACGGACAGGTTGCATGTCAGTGCCGCCGAATCCCGATGCAGGGCGAAATCCTGAACCATGGTCGATCGGCCCCAGTGCGAAATCACCCGCAGGCGAACGCGTTCGGCGCCCTTTTCGATCACATGAAATTCGGCATCGGCAAAACATCCCAATTCCCTGTCATAAGCTCGGATGCGATGGCCCCAGGTATCGTCCCAATCCTCCAGGACGACCGCCGTCGTTCCCGGCGCTCGCAGCAGCTCCCGGTTCAGGGTTTTATTGAAATAGGATATGATGCCGCCGGTTCTTTTATTCAAGCGGATGCGCACGTGATCGTTTTCAAGCGTGGTCGCACCGATCTTGAGCGGTGCGCGTTTTAGCGGCGCTTGTTGCCGGCTGTAATCCAAGCGATAGACCTGATAACCGAGAGGGGGGACGTCGGCGCGGAACAGCAAACGAATGCGATACGGCTGATTCTCCTGCTTGGCTGCAGCGGTCGGCATCATCTGATAGGGCACAGCAGTGCCTATTGCATCGCGCAGCACAATTTTGACTTTCGGAAACGGACGTTCGCCGGAGTTTCGCCACGCCATAGTACCGCTGTCATGACGCTCGGGATTCATCAGATCGGTCTCAAATTCAAGATATGATTGAACCGGCCATGAGCATGGATTAAAGACGATGAACGGCGAAGAAAGCGGATGATCATCGTCGTCGGTATGTATGGCCGCAGATATTGCCCGCATGGATTTCATCATCGTGTCCTGCGCCACGGACGTGGCAAAGCCATAGTCCGCGGCCGCATCGATATAGGCCTGTTCGATGGATGTGCCCGTCAAAATATCATGGAACTGATTGAACAGAACCTTTTTCCAGGCTGTCCGCAGCGACTCGTGCGGATAATCGGCATGACCGGTCAGGGCAGCCATAATCGCGATTTTTTCTGCGACTAACAGCGCGGATGAGGTTTGCCGATCCCATTTTTTGACATCAGCGCAGGCCGAATAGCAGCCGCGCGCATGGTGCTGCAGCTCCGTACGGACGATCGGCAGTTGATCCAGGTGTGGTTGGATTTTTTCGATGTATCGGTCCGGTGAGTCGAAGCAAAGTCCCGGGAAACAGGTCTTGCGCAGAGTCTCAATTTCTTTAATGGCGGCGATAGTAGGTCCGCCGCCATGGTTGCCGACGCCGTAGAACAGCATGATGTCACGGATGTGTGGCAGGGTTTGGCTGAATCGTTCGATGGTTTGCCGTATCCGGTCTTTAATCTCGGATGACGCCGCATTGTAAGAGGATATAATAGCTATGGTTGTAATGATACTGCCATCGGCGCCTATCCAGCGGAACAGCGGCGCCGGCACAGCCTCGCTCTCATGCGGCTCCGGGCGCATGTAGATATAGGCAGTGAGTCCCTGTTTTGTAAGAATTTGCGGCAACGTCCACGAGTGCCCGAATGTGTCCGGCGCAAAACCGACGGTAGCGATGCGTCCGAAATGGTGTCGGAAAAAGCGCTGCGCATATAGACCCTGCCGCACCAACGCTTCGCCGGAAGGGCAGTTTGTATCCGCTTCGACCCACCAACCGCCGACGAGCAACCATCGTCCCTCCAGCACCCGCGCTTTGATCTCCGAAAACATCTCGGGTGCCGCTTCCGCCACCCAGTGATAAAATTGTGCCGAACCTGCGGCAAAACAGATTTCCGGAAACTCGTTCAGACGATCCAGGGCCGAGCGAAAGGTGGCGAATACCTCGTGGTACCCCTCCGGTTTGGTCCACTGCCACACCGGATCGAGGTGGGCGTGGCCGATGGCGTGGATGGAATAGGGTAATATGATCTCGGGCTTTCCGTCGTGCACAGCTTTTTCCTTTTGCATCGTGAATTTTATTCTTTATCGGTTTGGCGTCGCTGGAATACATCTCTGGGATCTCCATTGCCGGTATCCGAAAAGGCTTTCCCTCTGGCGGGCAGATTCCGATACCAGAAATAGTATACGCCGATGCCGCAGATGATAAAAATCACCCCGGTGATTTTCATGCTGTCAAAAGCGCCTATGATCCATTGCATCGGCAGCAGAAACAGGCTGATTTGCCACCCCAGGGCGAAAGGCAGGGCGATGAGATCGTTGCGATGCTCGTGCGACATGGATGCGCGAATCTCCGGTTTTAATTTCCGCTTGAACGGCCCCCATAAACCGAACGGCCGGGTGGTGGCATAATAATGTTCGATGATTTTATTATCCGTAGGTTGGGTCATATAGGTACCGATGATGGTGGCTATCAATGAAATCGCTGAAAGGAGGAGAAACTGCTGCCACTCCGCTATGTCCGGCCACAGGGCTCGCTGTACAAAAGCGGCGACCAATCCGGCCAGGGTGCCGCAGGCAAAACCGCCGCCGTTGAAGCGCCACCAGTAGAACTTGAACATCGCCGGAATGATTAATCCAACCTGTAGTCCCATCACCAGCCAGCCCCAGATGTCATTGATGCTTCTGACGGTATAAGCCATGAGATAACTCGACCCGACCAGAACGAGAATAAAGATGTAAGAGGATATAATCAATTCCCGGTTTCCTGCTTTGGGTCGCAGATAGCGTTGATAGATATCGCGGATAAAAAAGGCCGAGGTTCGATTGACATGTGTGTCGAAGGACGACATGCAGGCGGCGACCAATGCCACCAGAATCAGCCCCCGCAGTCCTACGGGGACATTGAACAGGATGACGGCCGGTAGAATACGCTCCGGATTTACCGTCCCCTGAAAGCTCAACAAATGCAGTTTGCTTTGCCAGTCGCCCTGCAACAGCGATTGCAATCCTGCGATCAATTGCGGCGGAAATTTTTCCGGCGCATGCATGATGCCCGACAGAATGTCCTGCCAGCGTTCCGGCGAGGCCTCGGCGACGTAGGATTTGATCAATTGCGCAGCCTGCAGCATCACGGCCTGATCCGGAAATAAATCGTGCACCAGGTAGATGCCCAATACCGCAAATCCCATCATCATCGGCCAGCGGAACATCAGCAGCGCGATCCACAGGAAACTCAACGTACCGCATTCGCGCTCATTGCGGGCGCCGAAATACTTGGGGTCCGCACCCTCGGCCATGCCGCCGACAACGCTTCGGAGAAAATAGAAAAATGCGAATAACATCAGATGGCTGTAGACCTCATACCCCTTGGGCATGGTCGTCTGCCAGTGAATGGCCGAGCTCATCCACTGAGGATTGCCCGTCACCTGTGCGGTCAGCGGCACAAATTCTGCGATATCGCCGATTTTCATCACCGCCAGCGACGTAATGAAAATAATGGCAAAGAGAATGATGATGGATTGAAAGAGGTCGGTAAAGACCACGCCGTAAAAACCGGATACCATCGTGTACAAGGTAGCGACTCCGATCAACAAGAGTGAACAGACCAGCGGTGAAAAGGGGAGAAACATCGATAAAAATAATCCGATGCCTTTTACCAGATATGCCAGCATACCGACGGTACCGATGATGTTGGCAGTTGCCGATGCTATGCGCGCGAACTGACCGCCCCAGCCTCTTCCGAATCGATATTCCATCCACTCGGCACCGGTCATGCATTTGGACCGATAA
>JAFGSU010000114.1 GCA_016934435.1 Candidatus Zhuqueibacterota bacterium
AAAATCCGCAGCCGAACAGCGAAGAAAGCGACCGCGTCCTGATCAGAGAGGCGGTGGCGACCGCCCGGCGCGCGGATGCGGTTTTGCTGGTGTTGGGTGAGAATGAACTTACCTGCCGCGAAGCCTGGAGCGAGAATCATCTCGGAGACAGGGATAACCTCGACCTGCCGGGCCGCCAGCAGGCATTGGCCGATGCGGTTCTGGCAACCGGAAAACCGGTGGTGGTGTTGCTGTTGAACGGCCGGCCGCTGAGCATCACCCGGCTGGCGGAGACGGCGCCGGCCATCCTCGAAGGCTGGTATCTGGGCCAGGAGACCGGGCCGGCTGTAGCCCACGTGCTCTTTGGCCGGGTTTCTCCATCGGGTAAATTGACGGCAACGATTCCCCGAACCGTCGGTCAATTGCCCTGCTATTACAACAAACGGCCATCGCAGCACCGCAGCTATGTGCTCGCCGATAACCGGTCGTTGTTCCCGTTCGGATATGGATTGTCATACACCCAGTTTAGCTATCGCGATTTGCGCCTCGTACCGGATACTATTCCAGCGGGCGGCCGCGCCGTAGTGGAAATCGAGGTGGAAAACACCGGACACCGGGACGGCGAAGAAGTCGTGCAGTTGTACGTGCATGACAAAATCGGCTCACTGCCGCGGCCGGTCAAGGAGCTGAAAGATTTTGCCCGCGTGCACCTGAAAGCCGGGGAAACGAAGATCGTACGTTTCATCCTGACGCCAGAAAAATTGCAGTTTTTGGATATTAACATGCGGCACGTCGTCGAACCGGGCGAGTTCGAGGTGATAGTCGGCGGCAATTCGGTCGAGGCGCTGACGTCGGTGTTGCGGGTCATTTGAAAGCAGAGTTGTATCGAATGTCCACCGAGGAGATCGCCGGTTTTTCACCGGCAAGCGAGGTACAACCGGAAAGAGATTTAAAGGCACGGAGGCAGCAGAGCATCGCAGAGGCGGAGCAGGACACAGCGGAGATTGCTTCATCCGCCTCCGGCGGATTCGCAATGACAATCTTTTTTTATATCCTTGTGTAAATAATAGCATTTTTGCCATGCTCTACTCGCGATGGCAACTATTTATTCGGTCTTAATTCACATGCGTCTGGATAAAAAGCATTAGAGATAAGCCTAATTTTTCGTACTTTTGTCCACAGAAAAACAGTTACCCTAATTCTGTATGAACTTGCCGCCTGAGCGGATAACATGCCAGCTACAAGCTTAACGTTTTAACCTGTAGGCACCGAATTGGTGAGTTACATGTGTGAAATATAAAAACATCACCAATTCGGTTTCGACAAGTTCGTTCGATGATTTCGTGGTTGACGTTCCATCGCCTCAATTTTTCCGCTCTCAGCGAATATGGGAAAATGCTTTATTATAACAAATTTATGAGGAGGAAATGCAAAACCTTGTAATGGTCGGGGTGATGGCGCTGCTCATTGTTAGCTGTACGGCGCAGGACCATGAAGACAACGGTGATATCAGCGAAATACGCGGCGTCTGGCTCACCAATGTGGATAGCGATGTTTTGCTGAGCCGGACCGCTATTGCCGAGGCCCTGCAATTCATCAAGGAGCATCATTTTAACGTGGTTTTTCCGGTTGTGTGGAACAATGCCCTCACCACCTACCCCAGCGCCTTGATGGACAGCCTGTTCGGCACGCCCATTGATCCGCGCTATACCGGCCGTGATCCACTGGCGGAGGTGGTAGAAGAAGCGCATCGCAGGGGCTTGCTGGTCATCCCCTGGTTCGAATTCGGATTTTCCGCTTCCTACAAAAAAAACGGCGGCACCATCTTGACGAAAAAACCGCACTGGGCGGCAAGGGACGCCAAAGGAAACCTGCTCAGTAAAAACGGATTCGAGTGGATGAATGCCTATCACCCGCAGGTGCAACGATTCATCATGCAACTGGTGCTGGAAGTGGTGCAAACCTACGATGTTAATGGTGTGCAGGGGGACGACCGTCTGCCGGCGCAACCGGTGGAAGGCGGTTACAGCGCTTACACCGACAGCCTCTATCGTGCACACCATCAAGGAAGACCTCCACCGAAAGATCATCGTGATCCGGGCTGGATACGCTGGCGCGCCGATATTCTCAACCGCTTTGCGGCGGAACTTTATACCAATATCAAGACTAATAAACCACACCTGATCGTTTCGTGGGCTCCGAGCGTCTACCCCTGGTCCTATCAGGAATATCTGCAGGATTGGCCCGAGTGGATTCGCGGCGGCTATGCGGACCTGGTGATCCCGCAGGTGTATCGATACGAGCCGGCAAAATACCGTTCCACGATGGAGGAGATGAAGGCGGTGACACCCAAAACGGCCAAGAAGTTCATCGGCGTCTACCCGGGCATCCTCATGCGCCTGGGGAATTATTACATCGACGAGGCGTATTTACTGCAAGCCGTCGCTTATAACCGGGCGCATGGTTACGGTGGTGAGGTATTTTTCTTTTATGAAGGTTTGCGCGGAAAGGACAACCATCTGGCGCGAGTCCTGATCAACGGCCCCTATCGAATGGTAGCAACGTTTCCGCGGAATTAATGTGATGGCTTTAGGGATAAATACTAATGAGTTGGGTATAGCATAAATGCCATTGTTCCTGACAAGACAGAAAAAAGAATGTCATTGCGAATTCGCCGCAGGCGGATGAAGCAATCTCCGCTGAAAGAGGACTAGCCGGGGATGTGCTCTTTTAGCGGGGATCGACGCACTCCATGGCAGATCGATTGCCATATCCGGCTTATACCCTCCGGTACTGAAAACATGGCGGAGATTGCTTCGTTCCAACGCAGTTTTGATGATTAAGAATAAAACTGGTCCTTCACTCGCAATGACATTCTTTATTTTATTATGTCTTTTTCGGAATATTGGCATTTCTGCCAATATCACACCTCAAGATTACTCCAAACCATAAAAAAGGCTTTAGCCCCTTATATTGGGCTAAAGCCAAACATTCATTCAGGTTAAATCCTAAATATCGAACTTGATCCCCTGCGCTAACGGCAGTTCCGTGCTCCAGTTTATGGTATTGGTCTGCCGCCGCATATACTGCTTCCAAGAGTCGGAACCGGACTCTCGTCCGCCGCCGGTCTCCTTCTCGCCGCCAAAGGCGCCGCCGATCTCCGCTCCCGATGTGCCGATGTTGACATTGGCGATGCCACAATCGGAACCGGCGTGCGACAGAAACGCCTCGCTTTCACGCAAATTATTGGTGAAAATAGCCGACGACAATCCCTGCGGCACGCCGTTCTGCAGCGCGATGGCGTTGGACACTTCGCCTTTGTATTTAATCAGATAAAGAATGGGCGCAAATGTCTCTTCCTGGACAATTTCCCAGTGATTTTCCGCCTCGACCAGACACGGCTTTACATAACACCCCGATTCATAGCCCGGGCCGCTCAACACTTCGCCGCCATAGACAATCTTGCCGCCCGCTTCCTTGATGCGCTTGAGCGCCGCCTGCATGTCCTCCACTGCAGCCACATCAACCATAGGCCCGACATGACTGTTCTCATCCATGGGATCGCCGATGCGCAAACCGGAATAGGCCTTGAACAGGCTCTCCTTCACCTTTTCGTATATATCCTCGTGGATAATCAGACGCCGGGTGGTGGTGCAACGCTGTCCGGTAGTGCCCACCGAACCGAACACCACTGCCGGCAGCGTCAGTTTCAAATCCGCATCGGGGGTGACGATGATGGCATTATTGCCGCCCAGTTCGAGAATCGTGCGCCCCAGTCGCTTGCCGATCACCTCGGCGGCATGACGGCCCACCTGTGTGGAGCCGGTCAGAGAGATGAGCGGCACATTTTTATCATTCAGCATGGTTTCGCCTACGGCAGCGCCGCTACCGATGACGAGATTGAAAATGCCCTCGGGGAGATCGTTGTCGCGCAACACATCGTGTAAAATATTCTGCACGGCAATGGCCGTCAATGGCGCTTTGGACGACGGCTTCCACAGCACCACGTCGCCGCAAACAGCCGCAATGGCCGCATTCCACGACCACACCGCAACCGGGAAATTAAAGGCCGTAACCACGCCAACGATGCCGAGCGGATGATATTGCTCGTACATGCGATGCCTGGGCCGCTCGGAATGCATGGTGACTCCGGACAATTGCCGGGATAATCCCACGGCAAAATCGCAAATATCAATCATCTCCTGCACTTCGCCCCAGCCTTCCTGAATCGACTTGCCCATCTCGTAGGTGACCAGCGATCCTAACGGCTTTTTAAAATCACGCAGCTTCAGGGCGATCTGTCGGACAATCTCGCCGCGCTTGGGCGCCGGCACCATGCGCCAGGTCTCGAACGCCGCCAGCGCCTTTTTGATCAGCGCCTGGTAATCCGCCTGCGAAGCGCGATAAACCGAAGCTACTTTCTTTCCATCCACAGGGGAAGTCACCTGCAACTCGCCCTGATCTGTTGTTTTCAGCCACTCACGCCCGGTTGATGCGCCATAGTTTTTCTCTTTGATGCCCAATGCTTGTAAAAATTCCATTTGTTACCTCCATGTCATTAATCTCACAGACTATAACTTGTAATTTGCGAATTTTTTTTTAAATTACAAAATGTTTTCGCCGCACCAGCATATTTATTTACCGGACATACCGGTACACTCCATGTTTTGGGTGTACCAGCAGGTACATCGAGCAAAGGAAGATGCAGGTTCATATGCTCCTAATGTATTGTTTTTATTATTTTGCTGCCGCGTTTACCATTGTGGCACCCGAATTGCAACAGAATGGGGCGAACAGTGTAAATAAAGAATATCAAGAAAATGAAAACCTCCCACTTAACATTCATCATGCTTTTAATCGCTCTGACGCTTTTTGGGCAATCGCGTTCGCATCGCGGTTTTGAAGAGCAATGGCAGCGACTCCATCAGCAGATCCAAGCAGCGAGGGAGCTGTTGCGGCTTTTTCCCGATCGTCAGGCGGAGAATTATATTCTCCAGGCGGAGCGATGGGCATTGGAGGCGCAAACCCTGTATGCAGATCAGCAGGTTGTTCCGGCCCAGCAGAAACTCAACCTGGGATTCGACGCTGTGAGCCGGGCGATGGACATTCTTTCGACGGTACCGGCCCAACGGGCGCAGGAGCGGGTGGAAGAATTAATCCGCCGGGCGGACCAGGTTGTACCGGCGAGCGGCAACCAGGAGGCGGAGCGATTATTGAACCGCGGCAAAGAGCACCTGCGGATGGCCAAACAGGCCTTTCGCGGCCGGCAAGCGCAGCGCGGACTGGAATACCTGCGCCTGGCAAAATCACTGGTCGAGCGCAGTCTGCAGATGGCAGAAAAATCAGGTTCCGGTCCCGGACACAATATCGAAACCGAACGAATGCGCTTTCTGGACCTGATGCAAAAGGCCGAAGCGACCGTCGCGACCTGCCAGAATCCTCGAGCGGAGCGCCTGTTACAGCAGGCTCGGCGTCAGGCCGAAAACGTCGAACCCCTCATCCGCCGCGGCGAAATCAAGTTAGCGATCGGTTTGTATTATAACGCCACGCGATTACTGTTGCGCGCTATCGATATCTGCGAAGGCCGGGCCTTTTCGGAACAGGATCAAGCCCGGGAAGAGAGTGAATTGCTGGACAGTATGATCGAGCAGGTGCGTGGCCATTCACCGGCCGGTCTGGGCCCAAAACGACGCATCATTCTATCCAAAGTACTGCAATTGCAAAATCAGGCCCGTCAGGCATACGCGATGCAACAATACGGTACCGCTCTGCGCCGTATCGAACTGGCCCGCACTCTGCTGGCGCGTATCTGGAGTGAGGATGTGACCGAAGAAGGCACCCGACAGGAGTTACAGCGTCTGGAAAATGACATCGAAAAACTGAAAACGCAAAAACCTTCCCAGGACAAACCACGCTTTGACGTGCTATTGCGCGCCGCGGAAAACAGCGCCCGGGAGGCAAATCGCTACCTTCAACGCGGTCGCACCCGGCTGGCTCTGGTCGCCATTCTTGCCGGCAACCGGTTTCTCGGACTGGCGCGAAGCCTTGCACCCGATGTACCCTATCCGGACCGTCAACAATTGTTGCAGCAGCTGCAACGCCTGCAACAAAAAATAGAAGCACAAATCCCTACCGCGGCCCAGGAGGAAAAGCTGGAAGAAATTGAATTCGCTCGTCAATTACAGCAACGCGCAGAGCAGGCTCTTACACAAAACGATCTGAAATTAGCGGCTGAATACATCCGGCTGGCCGATGAGTTAGTGGACAGGGCCATACAGTAGCTTTTTCACCCGGTATCCCGTTGCCTGAAGGGTGATCCGGACAGGCAAGATTCACTTTACAGGGTTCGACTTGCATGCGTACCAAAGAAAAAGATGCTGAGGTAGCGTTCGAAATGATTTGACGAACCATTCAGAAAGGAGGTGCTGCGCAGTGAGATATAAATAAGGCCCCGCTCGTTTCCTCCGGTGAAGCCACAACACTAAACCTCAGAAACGGATCAGGGCCTGATCATTAATGTATTACTTAAATCTACAACAGTCCCGACAGAAAAGCAAATCTTTTTACAATTTAGGAGTCAATCATGATGAGTAGAAAGCATTCATTTACATTCGGCATTATGTTAG
>JAFGSU010000115.1 GCA_016934435.1 Candidatus Zhuqueibacterota bacterium
CCCGATAAAATTTCTGGTCTATCCGGGTTAGGCTAAAGCCATAGATTAAAATAACTTAAACCAACCCTCGAGCTAAAGCTCGTGGCAATTTTATTGGTCATGTTTAGAGACACGGTCATCCATATACGCCTTTATCTACCCGGCTGCATACAGGTCGGCGATTTTATCCCCCATCTCTTTTGTTCCGATCATGTTAGATTTCTCCGAGGCGATATCCTTTGTTCGATAACCCTCTTCCAGTACTTTTGCGATCGCCTCTTCCAAACATTCGGCCTCGGCATCATCGGAGAAGGAAAAGCGCATCAGCATGGCGACGGAGGCGATGGCGGCGATGGGATTGGCGATATTCTGTCCGGCGATATCCGGCGCGGAGCCGTGCACCGGCTCATACAGAGCGGTACCGTTGCCGAGACTCGCCGAAGGCAGCATGCCTAAAGACCCCGTGAGCATGGCGGCTTCATCGCTGAGGATGTCTCCGAACATGTTCTCGGTCAAAATGACGTCGAACTGGTGCGGGTTGCGCACCAGCTGCATGGCGCAATTGTCTACATACATATGCTCCAGCATTACATCCGGGTACTCGGCGGCGACTTCCATCACCACTTTGCGCCAGAACTGGGAGACTTCGAGCACGTTGGCCTTGTCCACAGAGGTGACCTTTTTACGGCGCCCCCGCGCCGCTTCGAATGCCATTCGGGCGATGCGTTCCACCTCGAAGCGGGTATACAGCATGGTATTGTAGGCCTTTGTTTGCGACTCGTTGATGCCGCGGGGGTGGCCGAAATAGAGCCCGCCGGTCAGTTCGCGCACGATGAGGATATCGACTTTAGATATAAATTCGGCTTTCAGGCTGGAAGCATCCACCAGGCCGGTATAGATTTTCGCCGGCCGCAGGTTGGCGTACAGCCCCAGTTCCTCGCGCAGGCCCAACAAGCCGCGTTCCGGCCGTTTATCCGAAGGCATGGTGTCCCATCTTGGATGACCGATGGCGCCCAACAGCACGGCATCGGCCTGGCGGCAACCGGCCAAAGTGTCTGCGGGCAACGGTACGCCGAATTTTTCCAGCGCCGCGCCGCCGACATTATAAAATCCAAACTGAATATCAAGCGATTTTTTCTCGCCGTACAGCTGCAGCAGGTTGACTGCCTGCGCTAATACTTCCGGACCGATGCCGTCGCCGGGCAGGACGGCTATCTTTATTGACGATTCATGCATATTTCATCCTCGTAATTGTGGAGATTGCTTTTTCCCACAGCAATCCTGGAGTAAATTGCAGTACCGTTCCTTCACAAAAGACACGATACAAAGATGTCATCGCGAGTTGGGTATGGCAAAATTACCATGATTCCCAAAAGGATAAAAAAAAGAATGTCATTGCGAGTGGAGGAACAGTGTATTAATAAGAACAGTATATGCCGTGAAACGAAGCAATCCCTGCCATGTCGTTAGAAGCGGAGAACACAGATGCGAAAAAGGCCGGTATCTGCCGTGGAGCGTGGCGATCTCCGCTGAAAGGGCATTGGACAGAGAGAATCACCTTTTGGCGGAGATTGCTTCGCTACAACATAGTTTTGATGATGAGGGATAAATCTGTGTCCTCCGCTAAGGACAGCGGAGATCACCACGCTCCAACACAGCCCATCTGAGAATTGATGCTCGATTGCTCAGCTCGCGGTGACATTCTTTTTCTGTTAATATTGAAATAACGAGAGATTCTCGTACCCAACTCGTGATGACATCGTTGCATAATCTGGTTACCACGGTCTGAAAGTGTGTGAAAACGGATAGACCCCGGATATTGCCGCGTTTTTTGCGGCAACTCCGTGCCTCTCATGTCAATATTATCAAATACATACGAAACACCAGGGGTCGCAAAAAGCGTGACCCCGGGGTTGATTCTACGAGGGAACCGCGCTGTTGACGCTCCGCGTCGTCGCAAATGTAACAGCATAGGATCGGTGTATTGCATAAATTTGCCGCGACGGCAGCTCTGATTATATATCGTCCCTGACGGGACTTTTATTGCTTCCAACAAATTGTCTGCATCCACACATAAATATTCCGCCCTCGACGGGACTCTTATTAGAATGCGGCCAAGAAATGGGATATCTGCGGTGAGTGCAGGCCTGCCAGAATTTACAGGCCTATAATCCTGGGGGGTACTGAAAAACCAGTCTGATGGAAGTAGTGCAAAAAAATCATTTTCAACCTTCCCGACAGTTCAGTCGTCACATCCCCTTTTTGGTATTTATAGAGGATTTGCTGCTTATGTTTCTACCCGCTGTTCCATGGCATTGGTGACGAAAATCCCTGAAGCGCCGGCGACCGGGCACTTGGTTTCGCAGATGCCGCAGCCGATGCACAAATCTTCTCGCACATACGGGAATTTAACCACGCGGGTGCCGCCGTCGGGCGTGCGCGCCTCGCGGATATCGAACTTGATCGCCTTGTCGGGCAGCGGGCAATGCTCTTCGCACACCAGACAGTCTTCCTGCCTGTACCAGGGTATACAGCGGCTTTTGTCGAAATAGGCCATGCCCATGCGCGTTTTTTTCTTTTCCTCCAGAGGCAACTTGACGATGGCGCCGGTTGGGCACACCTGTCCGCACAGATTGCAGGTATATTCGCAATATCCCAAACGCGGCACCGAGACCGGCGTCCAGAACCCCTCCCAGCCGCTTTCGGTCAGGGACGGCTGCAGGCAGGCGCCGGTGCTGGCGCATATTTTTACGCAAGCCTGGCAGCGGATGCAGCGATCGAGAAACGCATCCTCCACCAGCGCCCCC
>JAFGSU010000116.1 GCA_016934435.1 Candidatus Zhuqueibacterota bacterium
ATACCTGGATCAGATTTTCCATTGCACCCGACACATAGCGCTCGCGATCCGTGTCCTCTATGCGCAAAATAAAAGTCCCGCCATGTTTCTTTGCGAACAGATAATTATAAAGCGCTGTCCGCAGTCCACCAATATGGACGAAACCTGTGGGACTGGGTGCAAATCTTACTCTAACAGATGACAATAAAAAAACCTTTACCCGTAGTTAGAATAAAAATTATCGCTCTTTGATTATTTGCCAAGAACTTGAATGGCGGAGAGGCAGGGATTCGAACCCTGGGTAGAGAAAAACCCTACAACGGCTTAGCAGGCCGCCCCGTTCAGCCACTCCGGCACCTCTCCAAAATATAAGCCAAACCCTTTCAGGGCTGGCGGAGGGAGGGGGATTCGAACCCCCAAGGGTTTTCACCCGGCGGTTTTCAAGACCGCTGCCTTGCCTGTTAGGTCTATCCCTCCTAACAAAAAGAAATTTACAAATTATCTCTCATATAGTCAATTAGTTTTTAAATGATTAGACCAGGTACTGTCGCTTCCTATTTAGGACTGCCGGGCAAACTTTTTCCCGGCCAGCTGATAGACCAGGCTTTTCAATTCCAACTGCAATAATACAGCCAGTGTCTCCGAGACGGGCCGTCCAAATTTGGCTGCGATGGCATCAATATGTTCCGCGTCCTGTGATAATTGTGATAACAGGAGTTGTTCAGTCTCGGATAATTCTAACAGCGGCAATACCTGTTGTTGTTCCTCCGGCTGTGTTGTTTGATATTCAATTTCCTGCAGAATATCGTCCAGGTTTTGTACCAGTTTTGCCCCCTGTTGTATGAGCCTGTTACAGCCAAAGCTCTGCACGCTTGTCAAATTTCCCGGTATGGCCATAACCTCGCGGTTATATTCCAGCGCCTGATCCGCCGTGATCAATGCACCGCTACCCTCTCCGGCCTCTATTACCAGCGTTGCAAGACTCATACCGGCAATAATTCGGTTTCTTCGTGGAAAATGCGGCGCATCCGGTTTTGTGCCGATTGGATGCTCGGAAATGATAACGCCTTTCTCACAAATTTTTTGAGCCAATCGTTTGTTTTCGTAGGGATAAATCTGATCGAGGCCCGATCCTAAAACGGCAATGGTACACCCCCCGGACAGAATGGTTTCGTTATGCGCAACGGTATCGATCCCTCGAGCCAGACCACTGACGATATTAAATCCTTTTTTCGCCAATTCGCGGGCAAATTTGGCCGTCATCAGCCGCCCATATTCTGATGGCCGGCGGGTTCCAACCAGGGCGATACAATCCCTCTGCAATCGTTGCAAGGAGCCCTTGCAAAATAGGATCATCGGGGGATCGACAATTTTTTTTAGCAACGGGGGATAGAGATCGTCCCAAAAACTTACTATTGCTATCTCAAGTCGTTTCGCCAGATTCAGCTGTGCCTGCGCGAAAGCATCGGTTTGATGCTTTTTAATCGTAGCAGCCAATGACTGATCAATGCCCTCCACTTCGACCAGCTCTCTGATCGAAGCCTTGCAAACAGCCGTGGCCGACTTGAACCGATCCAGTAAATTTTTTAACCGCTGCGGCCCGATACCGGGCGTATTCCACAGCGTCAAAAGATCCTTATTATAATCGTTATTCCCTGTTGCGGGTGTCATCGGATATTGAATCGCTCTCTTGTATCAATTCCCAGAGGTCTCGCTTCAATTGTTCCAATTGATCGCCACGGATGGCGGAGATCACGAGTCGCCCTCTGCTACTTTTTTCATTTGATAACAAAGATATATCTTTAGATTCGATTAAATCGCTTTTATTATAAACAATGATCCGCTTTTTTTTCAAAAGAGCCCGGCTGTATGAGGAGAGCTCCTTCATGAGAACCTTATAGTCCCGCTCAAGGTTAGAGGTAAGATCTAACAGGATAACGAGTACTCTGGTTCGCTCGATATGGCGCAGGAATTGAATGCCCAATCCTTTGCCCTGATGTGCCCCCTCGATCAATCCCGGAATATCGGCCACGACAAAGCTCTTTCCCTCTTCGACGCGCACAATCCCTAGATTGGGGCTCAAGGTTGTAAAAGGATAATTTGCAATTTTCGGGCGAGCGGCTGAAATTTTAGAAAGTAATGTCGATTTACCGGCATTGGGAAGCCCCACCAACCCGACATCAGCAAACAACTTTAATTCCAATAGCAGATATTTTTCCTCGCCAACCTGCCCGGTCTCCCACTCTCTTGGTGTTCGATTGGTCGCCGTCACAAATCTCGCATTCCCCCTGCCACCGCGTCCGCCTTTTGCTATGATAAGCTGCTGACCCTCTTTTACCAGATCGGCAAGAATCTTCTCATTTTCAGCGTTCTTTATAACCGTGCCGACGGGTAACCGTATGGAACAGCTGGCGCCGCTTTTCCCGGTTTTGTTATCCCCCTGTCCATGCCGCCCGTTTCCGGCCTTGTACAGCGTTTTATATTTAAAATCCAACAACGTGTGCAGGTTTCGATCTGCGACGGCTATTACATGCCCGCCATTACCTCCGTCGCCTCCGCTGGGGCCCCCTTTGGGAACATATTTTTCACGACGAAACGCAACGCATCCCGCGCCTCCGGACCCCGCAATAATATGTATTTTTGCCTCATCAACGAACATGGGAATTCGGTCTTTCATGGTGTGCGCATGAATAGGCGGGAAAAAAACGGATCACAGCAGTACAAAGAATTATACTCCTTGACTGCACTTTTAATTTATACCCCGACAGGCTTGCTAAAAAAGTTCGGTCTTACTTTTTGCTCAATTCCTGCCGCTTTTTCTTCGAGTCCAGGCCTGTTTTCTTTAAAATTTTCCAAAGGCTAAACCATCCGATCTTGATGTTGCCATAGGATGGTGTATTAAGCATACGAACAATTTGTACGGTACTGATATCCGGATTGAGCGTCACAATTCTGGTGACTTTCTCTTCGATGGATTCTGCCGGCCCGGTATCCGCCTTTTCGCTATAGCCTTTTGCAGCAGCACCGGCTGGTTGTCGCTCACTATCAGCTTCAACTTCGACGACCTGGGGCGACTCGCCAAGGCCGGAGATGCTACGTTCAAAATCCTTTATGGCATCTTCAATACTATCAAAAGCCTTGAGGATATAATGAAATTCCAATAGTTCAAAAACTTCATAAACTTCAGGAATCATACGCACCAGTTTTAAATCGCCACCCTTTTCGCGAATCCCTTTAATCTCACTGATAAAAATACCCCACCCAGCGCTGCTTACATAATCAACATTTCCCAGATCAATTATGATATTATGAGACCCGGCTTTTAATAAAGAACCCAGAGCATGTTCCAATTCAGAAGATGTCGTCGTGTCAATATATCCACCTACTTTAATGATGGATATGCTATTTTTTACGCCTGTTTTTTCCACGGATAATTGAATGCCTTCCATAGCAAATCTCCAATTGCGATCTTTCTTTTGTTTTTTTCAAACATTTCAAACATAGTATTTAAATTTTAGTGTCGATCATTATTGCCCGGTATCCATGCTGACGGACGAACAGAACGGATAAATCGCCATCTGCAAGATTACCGTTTTAACCTGTGAACCCCGAATCGGTGGATTCAAAAATGGCCTGATA
>JAFGSU010000117.1 GCA_016934435.1 Candidatus Zhuqueibacterota bacterium
GCAGCGGGATGTCGTCCGGCG
The DNA here is from genome assembly GCA_016934435.1 of Candidatus Zhuqueibacterota bacterium. Taxonomy (GTDB): domain Bacteria; phylum Zhuqueibacterota; class Zhuqueibacteria; order Residuimicrobiales; family Residuimicrobiaceae; genus JAFGSU01. The sequence continues at coordinate 22 of JAFGSU010000117.1, forward strand.
ACCAGCCCACAGCCGCATCCAGCTGACCGGTTTCAAACGCCTTGAATGCCTGCGGCACTTCCATGAATTCGATGGGTTGCACATCTCGCATGGACATATTGGCCGCCTTGAGCATGTTCAACAAAAACCACTGCGACGGGGTGCCGGGAACAAAACCCACCTTGCGCCCGGCCAGGTCGCTGATCGAACGCACACGGGCGGAAGCGATAATAACATCCGCGCCCTGAGATTTATCGGTCAGGTAAAAAATTCTCGGCTTGAAGGATAGCAATTCCTGTAACCCGATGGGGTAAGAGTCCACCGTCAATACCAGGATATCCAGCTGACCTGTTTTCCAGGCTTGTATGGCATCGGGTATGATGTCCATGACGGTAAATTTTACGTTCAAGCCATAATTTTTCAAATATCGGGATCCCTCATTGGGCGACATGCCGTTGTTGAAATAGGGACCGGGAGCCATGCCAGAGTAAGTCACCAGATGTACGCGCAGCTCATCGCTGCCTTCCGGCAAAAATTTCCAGGCTACATAGCCCACGATGGCGATGATGATGATTCCGATAAGGATTTTGGCAAAAGGCGTTAGTCCGCCTTTTTTTTGTGGCGCAGCAAATTGATCGGCCATTTAAGTTTCCTCCTTTCTTAAACATCTATCGAGGGATTTAACATATATCTAAACCGAGCGATTCATCATCTTCCCGGAAGCTGTCCGCTTCCGGAAAAGGTGAAAGCGAGCACAAATCGCACAATTCAGCATATACAACTACCAGCTATATTTTTTTTTGTCGTCGTCTTTCTTTTTCGTCTCAATAGGCACCAGTTCACGCTTGTCGCCGCTGGTGACAATGGCAAGGGCCTGCGATTTATTTCCGGAAGACAAAGCCTGGCCCGCCTTGCCGATATCGTCCGCCTGCTGCATGAGTTGATCGGTGGCTTTATCCCACTGTTCCAGCGTTTTCATCATGGCATCTTCGCTGACCATGTCGTGAATTTCGGGTTCGGCCATGAACTTGGGGGCTACTTCCATGAAGCGATCCACCTGTCCGGTGAACAGGGCGATCTGGTTTTGCACATATTTAACCGACATTTCATAGATATCGCTGCGGGGGTCGCCGCCGAACACGCTGGACGTGGCTTGTGTGGCTTTGGCCATGGCCTGGGCTTCGCGGTAATCGGCGGTGAGGGTATCGGCGAAAAACTTGGTTTTGTCGCGGTAGAACTCGAAGGCTTGTTGCATTTTCTTCATGATCTGGCAATACTTTTCAGCTCGTTCAAAGCGTTTTTGCGATTTGTCCAGATTGGTTTGCAGCATACCCGCTTCGCTGCTGATCTTTTGAAATTGATAGCGTTTATCGTCGTCGCTCCAGTTGTTATTTGCATAAAAACGGGACTTTAACGCGTCGGCCTGTTTGATGCGTTCTTTGATCTGTGCGGTGTAGTTTTCAATGTTTTTCCTAATTTCGTTGCGGATACCATAGACATGGTCGGCCGCCGACTGGATGGTTTCCAGTTTTTCCTGCAAATATTCATTCACATAAGCGTAAATAATATCCAGGGGGCCTGTTTTAACCATCAGCATGGTGAATTTGCGATAAAATTTTGCCCGCAAATACCATAAAATGGCGCGGAATTTTTTACTGGAGAGAAAAAACCATAACAGGGCAGCGATTCCAACCAGCCCGCCCAAAACAATCATTTTACCGACCACCGCGATCGCCAAGCTCAGCAGATTGAGAATATAGGGCGCTGATACATAAAAAACTCCCGCAAGCAGCAAAAGAATCAGAAAAGTGCCAAAATTACCCCATGCTTTCTCTTTTTTGGAGATGAAAGCGCTGACCTTGTCTGCTCCAGGCAAAGTGGGCATTTCGTTCATGGGTTCCTCCTTTATATTTATTTGATGCCCTTGAGATAGTTCTCAAGTTCCGATTTGAGTTCATTCAGCCTTTCGTTGTGGGCTTGAAGCGCTCCGTTGAACGAGGCGCTGCGGTCGGCCTTTTTTTGTTCCAGCTGGTTGATCTGGCTCTCTGTAACAACCCGGTCGGATACCAGCTGATCCCTTTCGCCTTCCAATTTCCTTTTTTCTTCGGTCTTGGCTGCGATGTAGGCATCCATCTCCTTCTGCAATGACAGGATTCGGCTTTCTCTCGATTTAATGCCTTCCGAAATCTCCTGAACCTTGCGGCGAATGGCTGCCAGATTATCGTGGAATCCTTTTTCATTCTGACTATCGAATTCCTGCTTTTCCAGAGTCAACACCTCAATCATTCGTTCGGCCGACTTGACCAGGCTCTGGTAACTGAGGGTCAGATTGCGCGCCTTGAGCGCCGTTTGTGCGGCATGAAAAGCCAGCTGGTATCGAGTCGGCTCATCCAGATTGGAAAATTTGTCGTTGATGACCGACATCTGGTTATAGAATTCAGCAAATTCCACCGGCATCGATTTGGTCAATTCCGCTTCGATAGCTTTATAGAAGGTTTGATCCACTTTTGATGAGACCGGTGTCGGACTGGGAGGGAGCGTAACCGGATCCAGCGTCTGAGTTTGCGGTGCCAGATCCTCCGGTTCGGTTTCGCCTTCTTTCCAGAAAATACCGACAGCGGCTTTTTTCAGTTTTTTTAAACTTGCCATGGTTAAGTCCTTCTGCTTAAAAATTTTAACACGATTCAGTGCAATAAATTTCTAACGTCATACATGGGGGAAAATGATCATCCGGAAACTCCCACATTCGGTGTAAACGCTTGAACCGAACCGATATGATGCCAGCAACAGGATCAACGAAGTAACCTGTAAACACCGAATCAATGTACCTTTCTCATAGTATATAAACCTATTGAAATATAATCAAGAGAAATATAAGAAAAAATGAAAAAAAATGCCTTGTTGCTTTCGGAAATTAGCTTGACAAAGTGATGATATTTTGATAAATTAAATTCAATTTATTATAAGGATAGTAACATTTTTATGTCGCAGGATCATTTGCGCATTTTAGGCATGATTTTTCATGCCTATCACGGACTCGAGCAGGATGAGATTAAAAACGGTCAACGATTTGAAGTGGATGTTGACCTGATTTTCGATGCGACGCCGGCGGCGAAAACCGATCGCATTAAAGATACCATCGACGTGCGCCAGGTCTATCTGTTGGTGCAGGATGTGGTCTTGCAGGACCGTTTTTATCTGATCGAGGCTGTCAGCGAACATATTGCGCAGCGCATTCTGGAAAAATTTCCGGTGCAGGAAGTGACGGTGCGGGTACGCAAGCCCTTTGCGCCCCTGGGCGGATTGGCCAACGGCACCGAGATCGAGATTGTCAGGAAGCGGGCGCAGCTTTGATTTTATTTTCTACCAAGGAGCGTCATCAGGATAAGAAAGAATCCCGATATCGTGACACCCGGCGAACAGCGGAAAAAATGCGACTCGCTTACATCGGCCTGGGCTCCAACCTGGGAGCGCGGATGCAGTATCTCGATCGAGCCGTACAGAGCCTGCAAAAACTGAGGGGGATTGAAAATCTCCGCTGTTCCAGCGTCTATGAGACAGAGCCCGTCGGCCATACCCGGCAGCCCGAATTCCTCAATGCCGTGGTCGAGGTACGAACGCAATTCGAGCCGATGCAATTGCTGCAGGCTTTACAAACCATCGAATCGTCGTTAGGTCGCGAAAGAGCCGAACACTGGGGACCGCGCACCATCGATCTGGATATACTGGCCGTACAAGGCGTGGTCAGGCATGATGGCAAAGGATTGCAGTTGCCGCACCCGCAAATTGCCAACAGACGATTTGTTCTGGTGCCGTGGGCGGAATTGGAGCCGGATTTTATCGTCCCCGGTCTGGATCAGAAGGTAGGGCAATTGTTAGAAAAATGTCGCGATCCCAGCGATGTGCGCCGGTATATGACTGCGCAGGCATGGGGTGAACAGATGCAAAAGGAAATCATGTGAAATTGCCGAGATATATCTGTGTCGAAGGTGTGATCGGGGCGGGCAAAACCAGTTTGACAAAACTCCTGTGCGAGTACCTGAACGCCCGGGCCGTTTATGAAAAACCCGAAGAAAATCCCTTTCTGGAGGATTTTTATCGCGACCCGCAACGATACGCTTTTCAAACGCAGCTGTTTTTTCTTCTGAGCCGGTACCGACAGCAGCAGGAAAGCCTGCAAGCCGATTTGTTTTATGAGATGACTATCTCCGACTATCTTTTTGCCAAAGATCGAATATTTGCGCATCTGAACCTGGAAGACCGCGAGCTCTTCCTCTACGATCGCGTAGCGGTGCTCCTGGAACAGGATATCACCAAGCCGGACCTGGTCGTATACCTGCAGTCGACGGCGGAACGGCTGATGAGCAATATTCGCAAACGCGGCCGCACCTACGAAAGAGATGTGTCGGAAGAGTACATAACCTCGCTGAACGAAGCGTACAACCGGTTCTTTTTTCATTATAAAGAGACGCCCCTTCTGGTAGTGAACAGCACGGTGATCGATTTTGTCGAGAATAGAAATGATTTTGAAGATCTGGCCAAACAGATTCTCCGCCCGCATGCCGGAATAGAATATTATTCGCCGGCACGGTGAACGCGTCCTGAACAAATCGGAAAGCTGAATCCGAGACGGGGGGACGTACCGGCGCTCTGACAGACAATGCGATCACTTTTTAAGTGTGTCGCGTATCGTATGTTGATTCAAATTCACGTTTAGGATCGGCGAGCATTTTGTTAAAATAGCGCAAAGAGGGCCCAGGGTCCTCTTTGTAATTTTTGTATAAAGGATTTTGTGATGTTTCTCATCAAATTAATTATTCTTATCATCGTATTTTATATAGCGGCCAAAGTATTCGCGCTGTTATTTCAACAGAGATCCAGCGAAACGCGAATAAAAGGCAAACCGCATTCGCCTTCACTCGATCTGACAAAGGAAGACGTCGAGGATGTCGATTATGAGGAGACAAAGCAGACGAAATAGACCGGTGCGGTTTCGTATCATTTTGAGTAACTACGTAAATTGGTAACAGAAAAACAGCGCGGATGGGTAGTAACGGCGGCGTTCTTTCATAAAATAAGATATTTTTTGCTCAATATGCGCATTAACATCAAGTGGTATCAGGAAGCCGTTTGACTATTAGAGATGATCTGCACAAAAAACTTTTGCAAGTCATCGTCTATGCCTTATACATCGTAGCCGTAGCCATGCCGTTCAGTATTGCGTTAACGCAGATGGCTCTGGCGGTTGCGTGCATGGCATGGATCTTGCGAATATTTATTACAAAGGATGTCGGATTCCGGGCGCCTGGCCTGGAGTGGGCTGTTGCGGCATTTGTCATCGCCGAAATACTGGCTACGTTGTTTTCAATCGATCGCGGCCAATCTTTAATCCATTTGAAGCGTTTGCTGCTCATACCGCTCATCTACCTGATTGCAGCCAATGTAACGGATGAAAAAACTTTAAAAAGATTGGCATGGTTGTTCTTTTTCAGCATTGTCGTCTATTCGCTATGGGGGCTGGGCTGGTATTTTTTGCATCCGGGCCGCCGCGTGCAGCATCTGCACCATTTCATGACTGCCGGCGGCATTACCATGATCGGTGCTGTGATGGGGGCGACGTTTGCTTTGAGGGCCGATAACGGCCGGGAACGGTTGATTTTCACCGCCGCCACCGTTGCCGTTGTACTGTGTCTGATTTTAACCAGTACACGGGGATCATGGGTTGGATTTTTTTGTGCTTTGGTTTTTGTTCTCTATTATACGCGACGTGCATTGATTATTGCCGTTCCTGTATTAATGGTGATCTTTTACCTGCTTACACCTCAGGCGTTTTCACATCGCCTGCAGCATTTTTTTGATCCCGACTGGCGCACCAATGCCAAGCGGTTGTACTGGTGGCAGGTAGGATGGGAGATAATTAAGGAGCGCCCCCTCATCGGCATCGGCGATATCAACACCACGGACATATATAATCGATATGCAGATGCCGACAAACAGGGGCGATTAAATCATTTTCACAGTAATTACGTCCATATTGCCGTCACCCTGGGATTGATTGGTTTGTTGGCTTTCCTGGGTTTGATCGGTTCTGTCTTTAGACAACTGTATCGAGTTTTCTTTGACCGGCGCAACGCCTCAGGTTGGTCAACGACCTGGGCGTTGGCAGCGCTGGCCATTTTTTGGGCCTTAAATATCAACGGCTTTTTTGAGTGGAACTGTGGTGATGCCGAAATCATCACCATGATTTGGTTTTGCACCGGTGTGAGTCTGGCACTGTCTCAGCAGGCGTTAAGACGGTAACCAGACCGGGATGTGAAAGGGTTATGCAAGAGAGCAGCTTACGACATGCAGAAGAAATTAACAGCTATTTAAAGGCGTTACGGCATGACTTGCGAGAGCATGAACGCCTGAAATTGCTGTTGTATATCGCCAGCACCATCTCGCAAGAGATGAAACTGGATAAACTTCTCACTTTGATTATGGATGAAGTAAAACAGGTGCTGCAGTGCGATCGTTGTTCCGTTTTCATATTGGACCGTGAGCGAGGCGAATTGTGGTCGCACGTGGCTCACGGAGAGGAAGAAATCAGATTTGCCGCCCATCTGGGTATTGCCGGCCATGTGGTTGCCACGGGTAAAGTCATCAATATTCCCGACGCCTATTCGGACGTTCGCTTTAATCCGAACATCGATAAACAAACCGGTTACCGAACACAAAATATTTTAGCTGCACCCATGCGTAATAAAATGGGTGAAATCATCGGTGTTTTTCAGGCCATCAATAAATTTCAGGGCGCGTTTATCCGTGAGGATGAGGAGCTGCTGGATGCCATCTCGGCTATTGCAGCGACGCAGATCGAAAATGCGCAATTATATGAGAATCAGAAAAAAACGTTCGACAGTCTGGTGGAAACCTTGGCCAGTACCATCGACGCGCGCGATCCGTTGACCGCCGGTCATTCCAAACGCATTGCATTATATGCGGATGAGTTAGCAAAGGTTTTACATCTATCCGATCAGGAGAGAGAAATCCTGCGTATTTCCGCTCTTTTGCACGATTACGGCAAGATCGCCGTCCGGGAAGCGATTTTAACCAAGGACGGACGTTTGACGGAAGAAGAATTCAAGCACATTCAGAATCATCCCCAGTTTACGCGCGTTATTTTACAAAAAATCAATTTCAGCAAGGAATTGCAGCAGGTGCCGCTCATCGCCGCTTCGCATCATGAACGTATAGACGGCACGGGATATCCGAGCGGACTTCGAGATGAGCAGATACCCCCCTTGAGCAAAATCCTTGCTGTGGCCGATGTGTACGACGCCCTGACTTCCAAACGGCATTATCGCAACCGAATGAGATTTTTGCAGGTGATCGATATTTTAATCCAGGGTTCGGGATCGCATTTTGATCCGTTCTACGTCGATGCTTTCAAAAAAATTAAGCTCGATCGTCTGGTGCGCATCCTGGAAGATGAGTATGTGGAGCAATTGGATCCGGACGATCTGACGTTTATGAGTAAATTTGATATCGTCGATCTGTTGGCTGCGCAACACAATAGCAAAACGTTTGGCGCCGCGAAAAGGTTACTAAGAATTTTTAATAAATATTATAATCGCGATTATTTGCACGATCGCTTGTGAGAA
>JAFGSU010000118.1 GCA_016934435.1 Candidatus Zhuqueibacterota bacterium
AGGACCATGTTGGGGCTGCCCATCGTGTTATCCGCACCGACTGCGAAAAAATTGCGAATGGAAATAGGGATAACCACAACACCGACCATGGTAACGGCGAGACCCGTGACCTCAGCCGGAAAAAGCCTGCGTAGTTTGTGCATGATACGGGAAAAGATTAACTCCAGAACGCCGGCCAGCGCCGTCATGCCGAAAATCATCGGCAAGCCTCCTGTCAGGGCGGCATGTTTGGTAGCGTCAAAATAGGACGGGCCGCAAACAGCCGGACACAGATAGCCCGAGCCGAAATATCTTTTTCGCATAGCCTGCACTATGGTCACAACGCCTCCGGACAGTAGAGAAAGACTGATAAATGCTTCCCCATCCCTGAGCGAAATGGCGTCTCCCAGCTGGTTGATGATGGCAACGGGCATCACGATGGCAACAAAAAAAATGCAAATGTGCTGCAAACCCTGTAACAGGGTGACGGTCAGCGGCGGCTTTTCATCCACATCATAGACGATGTTGGACGGCTTATACGCTTTTGCCCGTTCCACTTCTTTGAATTGATCTTTCTTCGATTGTGTTTTCATATGAACGCTTCATTTTCATTCATAATTTGGCTTATTTTTTCTTTCATGGTTTGCAAAAACTTGCCCAAGAATGTATCAAACGGTGTATGATTGGTCAGGAATGGCGTCATGATACACATGCGTAGAATATACACCGTGCGGATGCGATCCCACTCCTGTTCCGGGATGCCGTGGGCGAGGGCAAACCGACCTGGGACGTGCCCGTAATCGACAGAATCGAGAGCGGTTTTGGATGTGAGGAAATCGTTGGTATAGACGGGTCCGGATTTATAAGAGCATTTTTCATAAATCTTCTGGTTCAGCAAGTTCATTTTGGTTAAATCGCTATTACCGACGCGGTTAAAGGCGAAATCGAGGATGTTGAGATCGGGGCGAATCAGCGGGATGGCTTTAAATGCTTTGCCGTTTATTTGCAGCTGTTTGGAATCAGTCATGGCATGATAGAACTGGATAGCCGCTTCGATGCCGCGGCGAATAATTCTTCCATAGCCCCGTGCATGCAGCGGCGTTATCTGGTGCGCCGTCCAGGCCGCGGCCACTGTCGCACCTGCCTTGGAACCCTCCATGATATAACTGCCTAACAGCACGGGGTTCTCCTCCTTTTCCTCGAACACATAGGCGGCAAAATAGGAAATGAGCGACAAAATTCGCTTATCCTTTGCTACGATGGCTCCGGTTGCATAGGGCACATAGCCCATCTTGTGCGGATCGATGGTGATGGAATCTGCTTCGGGCATGGATTTGAAAGCCTGATATACCGACTCTGGTGGATAACGACATTTTTCTTTTTCAAAAACTGGCGACTGCCATTCCTGCTGCACCTGTTCAGGGCTCATGAAAGAACCATCCGGTGATAAAAAGAGTGCCCGCGCATAGCCTCCATAAGCGGCGTCGATATGAAAATAAAATGACAAGCCCTGTTTTTCAAACGCCCGGCGCAATTCAGCGATCCTGTGAATCTCATCCACCGCGCCCTCTTCGGTGGTGCCCACGATGCCCACAACCGTCAGGACGGGTACATTCTGTTGCAGCAGTGTCGTGAGTGTTTGCTCCAGCACCGAAATATCCATGCGATAATCCGGGCCAACCGGAATAAAGATCAGGTTCTCTTTACCAATGCCGAGGATATCGACTGCTTTGACCCATGAATAGTGTTTCGACTGCGCCACCAGTACTTTACCCAACTTGCCATGGCCGGAGCCCTTACCGGCGGCGGAATGCCGGCGAAATCTTTCAAAGAGGCCTTCTTGCTGTACGCGGTCCAGTAAATCCAGCGTTTTTTTAGTGGAAAAATTCAGCAACTGCCACTCATCCAAACCGGCGACCAGGTCTGGTGCTATGTCGGCTACGGCGAGCGGCACGGATTTTAAATTCCGCGCCAGCCACAGACCTTCATAATTGGCGATGGTCCCGCCTGAGGTAATATGCCCCCACGATTTTTTCGTATCGTAGCCCAGCATGGCGGCCAGCTGCTTGCCCACTTCTATCTCGAGTTCGGTGGTAGCGGGAGAACCTTCATAGGCGCAATTATTGGGATTATACAACAAGGTGAGCATATATGCTAAATTTGCCGCCATCAGGGTATCCGTGGTCATATGGCCCAAATATCGCGATGAAAACCACGGCATGGATTTTAGCTGCAGATTGGCGGCCAGATTCGTCAGAGTCAGTCTTGTTTTAAGCAGTGTCGCCCTGAAATCATCTCTGATGTGGTCGGATTCCAAAATGGCCGGTTGGTCGGTTGCATGATAATCTCGCCGCCATTCCATGTAATCATCCATGAGGAAATTGAGCATTTCTTTGAAAAAACTCCGGTTTTCCGATTTTGGGCCGAGGAAGAGGGCATCGACATTAATATCATCCATGTGCGCTCCTGAGAGAAAGTGCTATGGTTTGCAGAAAATGACAAAATGGGCTAAATTTGAAAAAGATCACCTATGCCTGACATGATCAGGATATTGCGAACCCGGTCCTGCAGATGGATTATATTGACCGAACTGCCGGCAGCCTGGGCGTTTTTGAACAACAACAAAAGCAATCCAATACCTGCCGAACTGATGTATTCCAACCGTTCCAGATTTAGTACAAGGTCGCCTTCCATATGCAGGATGCTATCGCGAATTTGGTCGACAGCCTGGGCATCCAGCCGGCCGACGAGATGAATGACGTTCTCCTCAATCATCCAGCTGAATGTGTCGGAAACCGTTGACGATTTTCCCGGTCCCGGCGGCAGGACAATATATAAAAGATCGTCCGTGTTTTCCAGAATAACCACTTTTTTATCTACCGGCACCTGAAACCCTTCCTGCATCAGGACCTGTCGGGGGGAATGGACCAACCTGCGGCGATATTCCAAATCCGTCACCGCCTTGCTCATGATTCCGGTCAGTATTTCTTTATTCATGGCGATCCTCCTTTGATGCAGGTCCCATATAGGGCGGGATCGGCAGATAAATGGTATCTTTGATCTCTTCGACCAATTTTATCTGAAATCCCTCGGGCAGGACGAAACCATTCTGTGCCAGGACTTTAACCGGAGATTGAATCAATTTTTGTCGAAAAGACGCATCCACAATGGACTTGTTCAGGATCCGCCGCCAGATGTCCCTGGCATCCTGCCTGTCCGTATGTTGCACATTAAACATGCCGTAATATTCATTAAAATATTCCTGTAGCACCTTACGCAGCTCCATCTTAAACCTCCGAATGGTAAAATTTTAATCAAGTTCTTCTCTGGATTCCACAATGGGGAATATATGTGTCAGGCCCGTCATTTTAAAAAGTTTAATACTTCCGGTTGCAATGCAACCAACATGAGTTCCTCGCCCCCTTCTAATTTTGTACTTTTAAGGGCCATTTGTAGCGCCCGGATACCGGCACTGCTGATATAATCCACTCCCTGCATATCGATGACCAATTTTACTTTTTGATCGATTAACGCATTGAGCCGTTTTTCGACTTTTTCAGCCGTGGTGGCGTCGAAACGCCCCGTCAATGCCAATTAGACTCGCTCCCCGACACGTTTTTCCGCTAGTTTTAACAAATCAGCCAATCGAACCTCACATTTTTCGTTGAAAGCTTCACCGATTCGGTTCCGGCAGGATAATCAGGCAATCCTGTGGGTAGTTTATCTTCAGTTCAGTTATAAAGACCGAATCTGGGAAAATAACTCTAACAATTTAATTAAACAAACATTGCAATAAAAAACAAGCAGTTTTAAAAAAAACCGCGCATTTGTGGAGAGTCCTTTGAAGGGGGGGCTGAAAAAGTAAAAAGTCATTATTTTATGCAATAGTTGATGTCCGGCAAAAAACTTTGTATATTAATATATCATGCAGCGATGCGGAGATATCAGGAATGACGATCAACAGGATCGAAGCAAATTTAGGTATACATTCGTGATCGCGAAAAAAATGTAACCATCATCGTCTGCAGGGCATATGACAATCTATCATTCGACCCGCTGGATAATGGCCAGGGTGAGGTCATCGTGCACAGGAGCATCGTCGATAAAGCGGTCGATGTGGTGCAGCAGAGAGGCGCCGATTTGATCGGGTTTCAACAGCGATGAATCGATCAGGATGGTGTGCATGCGTTCCTCGCCGAAAAAAGCGCCCTCATTATTACGGGCATCCGTCAGGCCATCGGAGTAGAGTACGAGAATATCCCCCGGCAGGAGGTCAACCGTCTGTTCGGTGTAATCGGTATTGGCGCCGAGGCCTAATGCGGCCTCGCCTTTCGACAGTTCGATGATCCGGCGTTGTCGCACTAAATTGGGGGGTAGATGGCCGGCGTTGATCCAGCGCACCCTGCCTGAATGGGCGGAAATCTCCAGATAGATCAGGGATGCAAAATTCTTTGCCAGTCCTTCCTGGTAAAAAATGTGGTTGACTTTTTTCCCCAGTTGCTCCAGGCCCGGATGGTCCGGCGCCAGAGCCCGAAGGGTAGCCTGCAAATTGGCCATGAGCAGGGCGGCTCCCAGACCTTTATCCGAAACATCACCTAAAGCAATGCCGTTGCGCTGCGGAGAAATGGCGTAATAATCGAGCAGGTCACCGCCCACATCATTGGCTGAACGCGAATATAACCAGATCGCCCAACCCGGCACTTTAGGGTTCTGCTCAGGCATCAGCGCTTTTTGCACGGCTCTCCCGGCTTCCAATTCATGCCGCGCCAGCAACTTGTCTTTTAACTCCAGCATAAGGATAAATAGCAGCAGGAAAAATCCCAGATACTGACTATTGAGGGAAATATTGATGTGCTCCGCGCTGGAAGAGTATCTAATTTCTTGAAACAGTAAAACAAAGGAAACGATCAGGAGAATGCGGCGGAACCGGTTGAGCTTTTGAAACAAGGCTTTGAGCAACCAGAACGGTATGCGCCAGAATCTCTGGAATCCCGTCATCTGCGGCAGCCGCTTTTTTCTATCTTCGGATAGCAAATGCTCCTTGAGTTCGTTCCATTCCCTGCTAAAGGTGCGACGAAAATCGGAAAAATGCAAGTGGCCTTCATCCTCATTATCTCGCGCCTGATACGCTAGTTGTTTTGCATTGTTTTTCATGGGTACTATATCCGTTGTATTCTCATCATACTATTCATACGAAAATTTTGTGAAAAAGTTATCATAAAATTGCGGTTGCCTTACTTTTGTGTCAACTCGCGAACGGAACGGATAACATTCACCCACAAGATTAACGTCCTGAACTGTGGGCGCCGAATCGGTGTGTTACCCGGGACCATGGTGAACAAAAAATTGCTTTTGATAAAAAAATAAAATGAAATTTCTCCTTGGATATTTTCATCGAATTTATTACTTATAGTATTAAATCGAACAGCGCTGCATAAATAACGATTCCCTGTACCGGCTTTGAGTGTGCATCCTCCGCTTTAATTCGCCCATCAAGCGGGAATCGAGGATAAATCCATCCGGTCATGCCATGAAAACACGGATAATATTGATCACCTGTAGTCTTGTCGCTCTGTTTCTTTTTAGCTGCTACAGAGACTTTTCCATTAACACACCATTGCCCTGGGAGAAAAGTACTGCCGAAGAACAGGGGCTCGACAGCGAGGTCATTCAAACCTATCTTGAAGCTGTGGGCCGCGGCGATTACGGCGAAATCCATTCCTTTTTATTGCTGCGCAACGATTTTCTGGTCGTGGAGGAATATTTCCACGGATATGACCATAACGATCATCACCCGGTCTATTCGGTGACCAAGAGCGTGACTTCGGCGCTCATCGGTATCGCTTTGCAGCAGGGGAAAATTGCTGCTTTGTCCGATCCTATTCTCGGTTATTTCCCGCAATACAGCGCGTCGATAAAAAACAGAACTGCAGCCAAGGAACAGATCGACCTGGAAGATGTTCTCACCATGCGCGGCGGATTCGAATGGTCGGAATTCAGTTATCCGTATGGTGATCCTCGAAATCCGGTCATGATGATGGCGGCGAGTTCCGACTGGTACAAATTTGTTTTAGATTTGCCCATGGCCAACCAGCCGGGCGCTGCTTTTCGCTATAATTCGGGCTGTTCCGTACTGTTGGGCGGTATCATAAAAGGTAGCTGTGGCCAGCAGGCGGAAAATTTTGCCCGACATTATTTATTCAAGCCCATGCAAATCAACGACTACCAGTGGGAAAACGGCGCCAACGGGATTACCAATACCGGCTGGGGACTGCACCTCTTGCCCCGCGATATGGCAAAGATAGGTTCGATGTATCTTCATAAAGGCCGGTGGCAGGACCAATCAATCCTCTCCCCGGAATGGGTTCAAGCTTCGCTGCTCAGCCGGATTTATTCGCAGAGTGGCTATGGTTACGGGTATCAATGGTGGAGCACATCCACAACAGTTAACAATGAGAAAATATATATACCATTCGCCTGGGGATGGGGCGGTCAATTCATATTCGTCATTCCATCCCTAAACATGGTCATTGTATCCACAGCCGGCGATTATCTGGAAGCGATAGAAGGCGCCTTAAAATTTATCGGAGGGTTCATCTCACAGGCCGTTGTGAGTTGACGGCCTCAGTAGCGTTAAAAAATGAGCGATGCTTAAAGAGCACCTCTGTAACGGCTACGTCAACGGTTACGGATCAGTGCATGATATTGCTAAAAAACGCCCTGTGTTAAAAATTCGATATTGGGAGCCATAGTATGCAAACCATTCTCACCCCTCATGCGCCGAAACCCGGCGGTCACTATTCGCAGGCCGTCGAACATAACGGCTTGATTTACATTTCCGGCCAATTACCCATCAATCCGAAAAACAACAGCTTGTCTTCCGGCGCGATTGCGGAGCAATGCGGCCAGGTATTAAAAAACATCCAGGCCATTCTCGAAGCGGCCAACAGTGGATTTTCCCATGTATTGAAGTTCACAATTTACATTTCCGACATGGCGCTGTGGGATCAGGTGAACGCGGTGTATGCAGATTACCTTGGAGCGCATCAGCCCGCCCGTGCTGTTGTTCCGGTAGGGCCCTTACATCATGGCGCGCTGGTCGAAATGGACTGCGTCGCCGTGGCAAAGAGTACTCCCGATGAATATTTTTATTTTAGAACGGATAGGATTAGCGAAAAAGACAAATAGCGAGGTCTAAATGTCAGAAACGCCCGGGCAAACTGAAAAGAGTCCCTCTGCGCCGCAGTTTAAACGCGAGTTGGGTTTGTTATCCTCCATCATGATCGTGATGGGGTCCATGATCGGATCCGGTATTTTCATCGTCAGCGCCGACATTGCGCGCACGGTCGGCTCGCCGGGATATCTGTTGCTGGTCTGGTTGATCACCGGCATCATGACGATATTCGGCGCCCTGAGTTATGGAGAGTTAGCCGGCATGATGCCGCATGCCGGCGGGCAGTACATCTATCTGCGCGAAGCCTATAATCCTCTGATCGGATTTCTCTACGGCTGGACGCTCTTTCTGGTCATTCAGACCGGCACCATCGCTGCCGTGGCTGTTGCATTCGCCAAATTTTCGCTGGTTTTTTTCCCCGTTATTGAAGAAGATAGCATTCTGTTGTCTGTTTTAGGTATCAATCTCACCTATGCCAAGAGTATCGCTATTCTCAGCATTGTCCTGCTCACCTATTTGAACACCCGCGGCCTGCGCACGGGAAAATGGGTGCAGAATATTTTTACTTCCGCCAAAACACTGGCGTTGTTAGGGCTCATTGTACTGGGGATTTTTGTCGGCCGCAACGTCGTCGCCATGCGCGCCAACTGGGGAGATTTCTGGACGCCAACCTGGACCCAGGTTTCCAACGGCATTATTGAAAATATTGAACCTCTCTCCGGAATGATGTTGATGGCGGCCATCGGCGTGGCCATGGTTGGCTCGCTTTTTTCATCCGACGCCTGGCACAATATCGCCTTCACCGCCGCTGAAGTTAAAAATCCCAGGCGCATCCTGCCGTGGAGTCTTTTCCTGGGAACCGCAACGGTCACAGTGCTTTATCTGCTGGCGAATCTGGGTTACATCATGACGCTGCCGGTAAAGGGCCAACCCGATGGTGCGGATGTTTTAGCCAGAGGGATGCAGTTTGCCGCTGCCGACCGCGTCGGCACCGCCGCCGCCCAGGTGATCTTCGGCGATGCGGCTTTGCTGATCATGGCGGCCCTGATTCTGGTGTCCACATTCGGCTGCAACAACGGCCTGATTCTTACCGGCGCCCGCGTCTACTATGCCATGGCGCGTAACGGACTCTTTTTTAGCAAAGCCGGGGTGCTGAACACCAGAGCCGTACCCGGCACGGCACTGGTGGTGCAGGGGGTCTGGGCCTCTATCCTCTGTCTAACCGGAACCTACAGCGACCTGCTGGATTACGTCATATTCGCCGTGCTCATTTTCTATGCGCTCACCATGATCGGTATTTTCATTCTGCGCATTAAACGACCCAATGCCAACCGGCCCTTCAAAGCCTTTGGCTACCCGATCGTGCCGGCGCTGTATGTTCTGGCGGCCCTGGCCATCTGCATCGATCTGTTGATTTTCAAACCCGCCTTCACATGGCCGGGCATGATCATTGTTCTCATTGGTGTGCCGGTATATTTTGCCTGGCGTAGATTCTCCAGCACTCGACCAGAGGAGGATACTCAGAACAGCAGAGATAACTAAAGGCATAGCCTCATGGTAATATGTACTGGCATGTTTTCCGCATTCCATATCTGTGGTAAAGCGGAGAGTTCTCATCAAAAAAAATGGGCGATTAAGGTAAGTTACTGAGTAAAATAAAGCCATATCGGAAGGCGGGCATTCCTGCCCGCCTTTTGGAGAAAAAAAACCATAACTGAATGCTTGCGATAATATCCCTATTTTCACTAAGGACGATAAAGGCTTTTTCATGGGGCAAAAGTCGAACGATCTAAGCGGAAATGGATCACTGGTAAAAATATGTATGGATAACTTTTTTAAACGGACTTTGCGTTTCCATTTTCAATAACCTATAACCTTAATTCGTTGTTTATAAGGGCATCTGGTAACCCGCAGCGTAGGGCGGGATCGGTGTATTAAATGAGTAACGGCCAAATTGCAGTATAAATGTCCATATAAAGGGACTACTCAATTTCGCAACAATCAGAATGAGGTACTCATGAAAAAAAGTTCACGTCGGCAATTCATCAAGAAAACAGCGCGAGTGGGCGTCGGCGCCATGCTGGTCTCCGGCTTGCCGCCTATCACGGTCTGTAAAGCACCCTCGTTTGACCTGATCATCAAAAACGGCATGATTTATGACGGCAGTGGGG
>JAFGSU010000119.1 GCA_016934435.1 Candidatus Zhuqueibacterota bacterium
CCGATATCGAACCATTCTCCTTCAAGCTTATAGCCTTTTACCCCTTTACCCTGATCTCGGAGTTGCTCCGATTCACGGCTATCATAAGGATATATGTCTTTGACCAACCATTTCAGGAAATTACCCGGTGCGTCCATACCATATGGATAATTTTTGGAATATTCGTTTAATCGCCTGAAATCGTGCTGTGGAAACAGATAGACGGCGGTGCTGGCCTTGGTTTGATCAATGGATGGATCTTCCGGTTTTTCTTCATAGCTGGTTACCCAGTTATGTCCATCAACTTCCAGGCAACCATATTTCTGGCGTATTTTCTCTTTATCCCTGAAATCGAAATAGGCATTGATTACGGCACTGGAATACTCTCTCGTTTTTGCAAGGGCAATCATCTTGGTCAGATCGTCTTCGATGAAATTATCACCGGCGACAACGAGCACGTAATCGTAGGATGGATGATTTTTCTTCAACGACCGCTCGAACTGGCACAGAGCCGCGATAGCGCCATTAGCTTTTTTCAAAGTCGGCAGGGGATCTAAATCTTCCTGGTAGAGGATTTCCAGAGGAATTTGTGTATTCGAATACCATACTTCCCGCCATCTTTCATAAGCGGTCTTGAAATCCAATTTGTTCTTTGAGCCGTTATCATCAATTATTTGCACTTTTCGGGTCAAGATGTATATTTTCTCGATACCGGGCAGCAATGATATTTTATCGACGAGGTGATTGATAACGGGTTCCGCCCCGATTGGTATGAGCGGTTTGGGGAAATAGCGCCCTGTTTCACCAAGTCTGGTTCCTTTTCCCCCTGCAAGAATGACGGCAATCATCGAGATCCTCCTTTACTATCCGCGCGTCGATGCATGACGAGCTTTTAGCCTGTTTCCGATTTTCGCTTGCAATAAACTCTGCTCAACCGGTGAGAGGACTGTCCTGCTCTGTGAATTCTAATCCCGCGTCCTCATGATAAAAATAGCGCAAAACCGATAAAATTTTTGATTTACGCTAATTCTTACTTTCATGGTACTCCAATGTTAAAAATGTATTGGCAATTTTCAAATGATATCTTTTTTTTATCTAATATGCAAGAATAAAATGCAATTTATTCCGGTTCGGACTCGACGTTTATTCTGTCAGTTCCCACGGATTTTTCAGGCGCACGAAATTCATCCACGGTCAACTGCACTTCGATGTGAAAGAATCGATACAATTCCGCCAGCATGGTGGCGCCGGTGTCTTCATCCGCCCGGCAAATGAGGGTCAGGGCGGCATATTCCTGCTTCACATAGGCGTTCTCCTCGCCCTTGCCGCCGATGGTGATTTTTTTCTGTTTGATATTAAATGGCTTGATGGTGACGGCGGGCAATTCATATTCCTCGCCGCTGAGGTTGTCCATGATGAGGATACGATTCAAACCGCGCACCATGTTTTTATAGAGTTCACTGACCTGCAGGCCGTCCTCAATTTCCGCCTCGACCTGCAGAACGATCTGGCGAACAATGAGGTCGTCCTCACCTTTGTCGTCCGCGGGCCAATATTTTTTTATGATGGCTTTTTCGAATGTGAGCATAGGATCTCCAATTATTGCATTTGATAGAAAAGGATCATGGTTTGATTGAGATGCATCAATCGGCCGACTATTCAGAAAAGTCAATATCGGCCGGACCTAACATACAAAAAATATTTCAGTCAAACAAGCATTAATAACACCGATAAAGAGAACGCAGCCAGTTTTTTACGGTTTACACATCCTGGCATAGGGCGTAAAATAACTCTTGACTTGAAAAGTAAAAATGGTTAAACTTAACCTAAGGGGAAAAGCTCAGCGGCCCATTAGACAAGGAGGTGATGGTTATGCTGGTCCGTGTTAAAGTTGAACGCGTGACCCTGGACACGGCGACCAGTCGGTTTGTGGTCATTCTCAAAGATGAAAAGCAGAACAGATGGCTTCCCATTGTAGTGGGCTCCACCGAAGCCCAGGCTATAGCGCTGCAACTGGAAAACATCGCCCCGCCGCGGCCGCTGACCCACGACCTGATTCGCAATCTACTGGAATTGCTGGATGTAAATGTCGTCCGTGTGGTTGTGAACGACCTCCGCGACAACACCTATTTTGCCCTCATTAATTTACAATGTAATGGTCTGAGCAAGGAAATCGACGCACGGCCCAGCGATGCCATTGCGCTGGCTTTGCGCATGAAAGCGCCGATTTATATCGAGGAAGAAGTGATGCGGAAAGCCGCCATCGCCGAAGGCGCCACCCCCATCGAAGAGACGGATGATGACCTGGCCCCCGGAGACCGGCTGGAACAGTTGAACATCGACCTCATCAACGCCGTCCAGGAAGAACGATACGAAGAAGCTGCGCGCATCCGCGATGAAATAAAAAAAGTGAAATCCCACTTGCGTGAAAAAGCCACCTGAGTCATCAGTACTTGAAAATGGTCGCCTCATTTGATATGAGGCTTTTTTTTGTCCACTCAAGACGAGCAAACGCATGAAAAAAGAACCATCCGCCGTCAAGGCCAGCCGCAATCCGTGGCTCTTTGTCCCGTCCCTCTATTTCGCCGAAGGCATCCCCTATGTGGTAATCATGACCGTTTCGGTCATCATGTACAAACGCCTGGGCTTGTCCAATACCGATATTGCCTTTTTTACCAGCTGGCTTTACCTGCCCTGGGTGATCAAGCCGTTGTGGAGTCCTGTGGTCGATATCCTGCGCACCAAGCGGTTCTGGATCATCATCATGCAACTCATCCTCGGTCTGGGATTACTGGGCGTTGCCGCCGCTATTCCGCTGAAAAATTTTTTGTTCTATACCCTGACCATCCTCTGGGTTCTGGCCTTTTCCTCCGCCACCCACGACATCGCGGCGGATGGATTCTATATGCTGTCCCTCACCCAGGCGCAACAGGCTTATTTTGTCGGCATCCGCAA
>JAFGSU010000120.1 GCA_016934435.1 Candidatus Zhuqueibacterota bacterium
GATCATACCCACGCCCAGGGCCAGGCCGCCCAGGGAAATGGTATTAATGCTGAGCCCAAAAAAATCGATCAGCACAAAGGTGGCGACGATGGAGATGGGAATGGAAAGGGCGATGATGAGAGTATTGCGCATGTTGCCGAGAAAGAGGAAAATAATCACGGCGGCCAGCACCGCACCCAGCAGCGCATTTCTGACCACGCTGTTGATGGCATTTTTTATGAATACCGACTGATCGCGAATGATGTTGACCTGGATATCGGCGGGTAGCGCAACCTGTAACCGCGGCAGTTCTTCTTTTACTTCATCGCACATGGCCACGGTATTGCCGCCGCTTTTCTCGCGCACCGAAACGCCCACCACCTCGACGCCGTTCAGGCGGGTAATGGTCGTACGCTCTTTGTTTTCCAGCCGCACCTGTGCCACCTCCTGCAGCCGGACGGGCACGCCGTTCTTCACAGCGATAATAGTACCGCCGATTTCCGCCACTTTGTTATATTTTCCCAGTGTACGAATGAAATAGGTGTTGCGTTCGGAATAGATCTTGCCGGCCGGCACGTTCATGTTTTCCGCCATCAGCGCAGCATTGATCTGTGTCAGCGTCAGGTTGTGGCGCGACAATCGGTCGGGATCGACCCGGACTACCACTTCCTGTTCAAATCCGCCGGTGATCTGCACCTGGGCGACATTCTCCAGGCGCAGGAGCCGGTTTTTGATTTTTTCCTCCACCAGATCGCGGATTTCGTTGAGGCCGCGCTGGTCGGAATTGAAGCCAATTTCTATCCCCGGCGGCAGGAAATCCTGTATTTGCAGTACCGTCGGCTCCAGCGTTTCGCGCGGGAAGCGACTGCGCGCCTTAAACGTGCGTTCCTGAACCGCTGTTTTCGCCTCGTCGAAATCGACACCCCACTTGAACCGCGCAATGACCCGGCAGAGCCCATCCATACAGATGGATTCCATCTCATCAAGACCGTCGATCGTGCTCAATTCCTCTTCAAGCGGTTTGGCTATTTGCTCTTCGATCTCTGCGGGTCCCACGCCGGGGTAGGGCGCAATGACGATGAGACTGGGCGCGACAAATTCCGGCCAGAAGGAGACCGGAATGCCGGGTATGGCAAAAAGCCCGAGGACCACGACCGCCAGTACCATCAGTATGGTGCCGACCGGATTTTTCACTGCAATTTCGGTTATTCTCATTCTCAGCGCTCCTCGATTATCTGTACCGGTGCGCCGTCCTGCAATTGATTCTGACCGACCACCACCACCCGGTCGCCGCTCTCCAGCCCGGAAACCACTTCGATGGACCGATCCAATATGACGCCGGTCTCAACAGCAGTGAAGCGGACGCGATCCCCCTGTAAAACGTAGACATATTTGTTGGCGCCGGACCTGACAATCGCATCCAGCGGCGCCAGTAGTCCCGTTCGGGGTCGCGCCCTGAAATAACAAACCACAAACATACCAGGCTTGAGATGATAGGATGGATTATCGACCAGAATTTTAACATCAATCGTACGCGATACCGGATCCGCTACAGGACTGATCTCCGCGACGCGGCCGGTCAACGGTTTATTCCCCGGGACCTCCACCTGCAGCCGAACCGGATCGCCCGGTTTAACCATATTTAGCATGGACTCGAAAACCTGCGCCACCACAAAGACGCGCTGCAGTGCGCTGATTCGATACACCGGCATTGGCGGCGACACCATTGAGCCGATTTCCACCCTATCCTGGGTAATGATGCCGCTTGCGGACGCCTCGATTTTCACCGGCGCGAATTCCATCCCCGGTATATCCTGGAGGACCTCGGCCAACGCTTGACCCTCCTGCACCCGCTGGCCAAGACGGATGTATTCCGCCGTCACTTTGCCGGCGGCCTTTGAGTATACATCGACCTCCCAGAGCGGCTCAATCTCGCCGGTGATTTTAAATTCATCCGAAAACCTCTCCTGCCGCACGCTTTCTACCATCACAGCAACGGCTTCCTCCTGTGTTGAGGTCTTTTCCGCTACCTCCGAATCCCCCTTGCAAGCTATTAATAGTAGACCGCCGAGCATCAGGCAGTATAAAGTATATCGCATGGAATCACTCCTGATTTAAATACAAAACTGATCAAAGCACAGGACGCTGCCTGCTCGATGCATAAAGTCCTATGACAGGCGAAAAGGCAGCTCCCGGGCAATTTTTTGCATTGTACCACCTGAACCATTTATTGCGACTCAAACCAGCTAAAGTCGCCCATGGCCCGGCATACTTCGATTTTCGCCATAATATGATTGAAAAGCAGCTGCAGATTGGCCAGTTCGCTCTGTGCCAGGGCCTGTTGCGCATCGAGGACATCGAGCGAGGAAATCAGGCCGTTTTGATATTGCCTTTCTGCCGTTTGCAATGCCTCCCGGGTAAGAGAGATATTCACTTCCTGCGCCTCTATTTTCACATCACTCTGCTGCAAGCCGACCAGCGCCGTCCTGATTTGCATGCGGATGAGTTCGCGTACCTCTTCCTCCTGCAACCGGGCCCTGGATAATTGCAGCTGCGCTTCCTGCATTTTATATGAGGAGGCAAATCCATCAAACAGCGGCACAATAACCTGAACACCTGCATTCCAATTATCAACGAACTTGTCCGGGTCCATGGGATCAAAACCATTTTGAACGTTGTAACCGGAAAAAAAAGCGACATTCGGTTTGTTCAGGCTCCTGGCGAGACGGATATTCTCCTCGGCCAGGTTCTGTTGTACGCCTAAAACCTCCAATTCCGTTCTCATCGCCCAGGCTTTCTGCAGAATTTCCTTTTCATTTGCGGATATGGGCCTGTGAGAAAATTCTCCGCTAACCCCCAGGTCTTCGGCTTCGGTTGCTATCAACCTGGCAAGAAAAATCCGGCTTTTTACAAGGTTCAGCCCGGCATCGGCGACCGTGGTTCGCGCGGTCTGCACCTGCGCCCGGGCGCGCAGTGTATCCAGGCTGGAAACGTATCCGGATTGGAAGCGTTGTACCGCCGTGCTCAGGTGACGGTGCGCCCGTGACAGGTTTTGCTCGTGTACCGAAATTACTTTCTGGTTCAGCAAAAGCGCATAATAAGCGCGCAGGACCTGATCCGTGGTGTTGATCCGCTGCTGTTTTTGCTGCACTGTGCTCAGGTTTATGCCGAATCGAGCGATATCCAGGGTGGAACGAATTCGTCCCCAGGTGAAAAGCGGCAGCTGCAGCCGAACATCGGCATTGACGCGGTTGGGTACCCCGAATTGAAAGGTCCGCTCGCCGGTTCCCATGGGGATGGTGAAAGAAGTCACCTTGCCGATTCGTGTATAAGCCCCATTGACGGTCAGGAACGGATATTTTTGCGCCCTGCTGTTTCCCAATTTTGCCTCCGCGAGGCGGGTGTCGAGTTCCGCCATCTGCAGTATCCGGCTGGTTTCAAAGGCTCGATGCAGACAATCCTTCAAACTCAAGGGTTGGCCGGAGATCGCCTTCTGCCCAAAAAACAGCACCCCGGTCGCTGCAAGTACGTATAACGCATGTTGAATGGTTGATTTCATCTTGGTTTATCCCCGGTTAAGGCGTGTGTTGGTCTGGCTGGCTTTTTTCTACTAAACGCAGGATGGTTTCAAATGCCGACAGCAGTTCCTCCTGTTCCGGGATGGAGAGCGGCTGCATCAGCTGTCGATAAACGATTTCCATATCCTGCATGCGTTTATGTAAAAGGGATTCGGCTTTTTTTGTCAGTCGGAACAGCGTCAGGCGATGGTCTGCGGGTGATTTTTCGCGTTGCAACCAGCCCTGTTGTTCGAGGCGATCCACCATGCCCGAGGCCGAACTCTGCGCGATCATCAGGCGTTGCTGAAGTTGTTTGATGGACATGGGGCCGCGGTGCATGACCAGCATGAGGACGCGGTACTGGGCGAGTGAAAAATCACCGATTTTAGAAGCCTGTCCCGCCAGATGATGCAGGACATGCATGAGACGGGTGAAAAGCGGCGCCAGACGTTGAATATGATCCACGGAAGTATCCTTTTTAATTTATCGCTTTACGATACATCGTTTTACGATAAAATAGGAAAATGATGGTATAATGTCAAGGAGTATCTTCGTTGATCCGTTAACTTTATTGATGTTTGCAGGGGATGGCTTGGTTCTAACGACAGCGGAGATCGCCACGCTCCAACGCAGTCCATCGTGGATGGGACGCTCCGCGTTCAGTCAGGCAATAATCCGGTAAAAAGCCGATGACACGGTGCAAAGCGGCGATAAAATGTTCCCACGAAGAGAGACTGTGGGAACAAGATTCCCATCGGAACGCGGACATTCCTGTCCGCGCTTTGCCGAACCGCACCTCAGCCGCATCATACGCTCAGATGCGGCGACACGATGCCGCTTTGTCCCGCGCCCCTTATCGACGCGTGAGCAAGCGCAACCGGGGATGCGCACTCAAATAAACGCCGGAATCGTTCTGAGTTATGCCCACCACTCGCGTCGCCATCGAATAAAAATCTTGCTTATCTTGCCTTATTTTGCTTAATTTATTAAACCGATACATTGCAAAAAGTAGTGTAATTATGTGTAGCCCACCTGGAAGGTGGACCATACAAATATTAATCTTTTTAATACTTTTTGGACAGCTCCATGCAGCCTCACAGATGCTGCGCTCTAATTATTTGATAAAAATTCGCTATATTAATACAAGTGAGTAAAATTCTATGCGTAACATCATGCTCCTGGCCATCCTGTTCCTAACGTCTGCAATTCATCCGCAGGTGAATGGACAGGAAATGCGGCCGCGACTGCGCCAGTTCGGAGTTCAGGTGGGGATTTTATCGCCGGGTAAACTCAATGCCATTACGGATGTGGATGGCGTTAAAGTGGGACACGCAACCGTGATTCAGGGTGACCGTATTCGTACCGGCGTGACCGCCATCCTGCCGCATGGGGATAATCTGTTCCAAAAAAAGGTACCGGCTGCCGTTTTCGTCGGCAACGGATTCGGCAAGCTCATGGGATCGACGCAGGTGGAAGAGTTAGGCGAGTTGGAGACCCCCATTCTGCTGACCAGCACGCTGAGCGTGCCACGCGTCGCCGACGCCCTGCTGGACTGGATGCTGGCTCTGCCGGGTAATGAATCGATTCGTTCGATCAATCCGGTTGTGGCCGAGACCAAC
>JAFGSU010000121.1 GCA_016934435.1 Candidatus Zhuqueibacterota bacterium
ATGAAAAAATAACGACCGGGTATCACTTCACTCAAGGAGCAGGGGAAAAGCCGACGGCAGTACAATCGGAACGTATTCAATGGGCGTCCTCACCGGGAAATTATGGCGGCAACTGGTGCTCGCCCGCGCCGCTTTATCGTTATTTGTCGTCAAAAGAGAATAGCAAGCCCAGGACGATGGACATGACATCGTTTAGTTTTATTACGGCCGGCTGCGGAGTTTGTCACCCCGGTGGCGGCTCTGCCGAATTCGACCGCAACGGTAATCGTTACGATGAATTTATGCGAGAGAAAGGGTACACGGCTGGCGGTGATAATGATTTCGATGGGGATTATTATCAAGCTCATTGGAATAACACAGGTGTTCTGGAAGCTGACTGTATGATCTGCCATCAGCCCGAATATAACTTTTCGGAGCGACAACAACAATTGTCAAATCTTAATTTCAAATGGGCACCGACCGCTGCGGCAGGCTGGGCGGCCGTCACAGGATCGATTCAGGGAAATATCGCTGTAGAAGTCAACTACAATTTTTCGCTCTTCGATGCGAACGGCAAGATTTCGCCACATATCGTACGCGAACCGCGCAACGAAGCATGTCTTAATTGCCACGCCCAACCCGGCTGGAAAAAACGGGGGGCCAATTTTTCCGAACGCAGCGATGTGCACCTGCGAGCAGGACTCAAATGTGTCGATTGCCACCCTGCAGGGTCGAAAGCATTGGATAGTCGGATTAACGAACAGGAAATGCACCAGATTGCTAAAGGCGATGATCCGGGCGGATTGGTGCGAAACGATCTGGATAATAGCATGCTCGACTGCGATTATTGCCACAGCAACGGTCACCTGGGCGCACCTGTCGCCAAACACACCTGGCTGCCGCCGCTGCATCTTGATAATATCGCCTGCCAGACCTGCCATATTCCCCAGAGGACAATCAAACCAGCCCAGTTTCAAGCAGGGGATGCATTCAATCCAGGTACAAAAATTCCTAGTCCAGGGAAACATCTCTGGACCTTTTACGGTCCGGACATGCGATACTACAACCATTATGGCAACATGGGCATGATGGGATTCGATGACAAGCCCACCGATCCGTTCACACCTGTGCTGGCGCGTTACAAGGGCAAAATTTATCCTGTCAATCGTGTACACAGCGCCTGGCCAGCCATTGAAAGTGATCGTGAATCCGGTCTCATGCAGCCGAAGATGGGTGACATATATAAAATGTGGATGACACATTTTGACGATCCCGATAAATATCCTGATCTTTCTAAGATTCAAGATGATAATGATGATGGAGTAATTGAAGTCAACCGAGCCGAAGAGATAGATGCGCTGATTGCCGCGATTACTTCCATGCTCACTGAGACCAATTACCCCATGGATGGAAAACAGGTGGTATGGGCTATGGATGATCGGATTTATACGTCGGGCAGCGAATTTCGAACTATTCCTAAAGAGACATGGGAAGCCTCAGTTTACGGCAACGTGCATACCTACAATCATGACGTCTATCCCGCTCACACAGCATTGGGCATAAACGGCTGCACCGATTGTCATAGCCCTAATTCCCGCTTTTTTACAAGTGTTATCCGGTATCCTTTTGATAAGAATGGCAATTCTATCACCATGCCGCAGCACAAATTACTGGGGATCAACGGCGGCTTACTAATGCTCGGCGCCATCCGGGAAGCGTATCTCAAGCCCGTACTGTATTTTCTCATGGTTGTAGTGTGTGGTGTGCTTATAGGCTGGGCTTTTAAAAAGTTAGTTGAAAATCGGCATGCAATTCTACCGCCGTTGTTTTCAAGAGAATGGATGCCTTTAGTTATTACAATAGCATCTTTCATCGGTTTTCTCACTTTGTTGGCACAACCGCAGCTAAGACAATATGCCCTGCCCAGCAGATTTTGGTTTGATTCCAATCATTTCCTGGTTTCGGTGGTGATTATAATTGGTGCATTCATTTTTGCCGTGCAACAAGATAGGAAAATGTTTCAAGTGTTGTGTGCCCTTGTCGTCATCACTGCTGTGGCCGGTGCGATAATGCTGTTGAAACTCCCCTTCATTGGCTTTCTGACACGGTTGAGTTATTCAATATTTGATGTGGCCATTGTTCTATCATTGACAACGATTTTTATTATTTCATTCACTAAAATGTGGGAAATATAACCATGAAACCAGAAGAGATTAAAAAAGTGGTTCGAGAAAACTATAGAAAGATCGCCAATCAGCAAAGCTCCTGCTGCCAGCCGGCAGTTCCGTGCTGTTGTGGCGAAGCTGATGCAGACGTCATCACTAAAAGTATCGGCTATACTGAAAATGAGCTGAAGACGGTTCCGGAAGGTTCAAATTTGGGACTCGGCTGCGGCAATCCTCTCTTCGGCAAATGGGCAGCGAAGAAATTGAAAAAATATCCCAGACGATCAGAAAAGTAAAAGTAGCAGCCGTTAAGCCCGAAGAATAGGCTGAATTAAATAGCTAAAACGAACTATGTAGTTTTATGAAAAGCCAATTCCTTTATGTGATTGAATATGAGTGACGAAATTACAATGATAAAAATTGGCAGGCATGAAATTGGAATCATCGGTCTATCCGAAATCTTTGAGACTATGAAGCTTAAAAACCTATCGGATGAAGAAGAGCTTAAAGAACAATTGCTCCGGCTGGTTCGAGGGCAAAATTATGTGCCCGATTCACATACAGGGGAATATGCTCAAGCGATTCTACGTGAATATAAAATATATGCAGGCTTGCCAGCTGAGCCTGTGGATGAGCAGTCAGCGTTTCCCTCGTTGAAAATATTAGGACCCGGTTGTTATGTCTGTGATAAGATGGAACAGGACGTAAAATCGATTTTGCTCGAGCTCAATATCGCCGCCAATGTCGCTCATATTCGTGATGTAAATCAGATTGCTGAATACGGTATGGTGAGGACGCCGACACTGGTGATCAACGGAGAAATTGTAGTAAATGGACGTTCGCTTCCACACTCACAATTAAAATCGCTTATTGGGCAAAAATTAAAAAAATGAGCGGAGGAACAATGGAGATACCATCAATTGGTTTTATCGGCGGCGGCCGGGTCACCCGGTTGTTTTTATATGCGTTGAAACAAAAAAATGCCCTGCCGGGAAAAGTGCTCGTCTCAGATCCGGATGAAACCATGAGACAAAAGATACAGACACTAGACGCGGATGTCATTGAATGTTTCAACCGCAATTTGGAGGTGTTGGACGTTGACGTGTTATTTTTAGCAGTGCACCCGCCGGTGGCAAAAGAAATAGCAGCGGAGGTCAAAGGTAAAATCGGAGCGAAAACAGTGGTGGTATCGCTCATCCCGGTGATTACCACGCAAAAATTAATAACACTTCTGGGAGGGGTAACAAAACTGGTGCGCATTCTTCCTAACGCACCATCGATTATTCACCAGGGGTATAATCCAGCATTTTATTCCAAAGCTATCGGCACAGAGGAGAAACAGCAGTTGCAGCAGATATTTCAATACTGGGGCGAGGCTCCTGAAGTTAATGAAGCTAGCTTGGAAGCATATGCAATCGTAACCGCGATGGGTCCGACCTATTTCTGGTTCCAATGGCTGAAAATGTTGGAGTTGGGTAGTCAATTAGGCTTGAGCCATGCAGAGTTGAAAAAGGCGGTGCCGGCAATGATACATGGGGCGACTGAAACTCTTTTTGACTCAGATTTGTCACCTGAGGAAGTTATGGATCTAATCCCCGTCTGTCCATTGAAAGAAGACGAACCTGAGATAAAGGCAATATTTGAAAAACGATTACATGGGCTTTATGCGAAGCTCACACAGAATGACGATTACCGGGATCGTGTTTGGACAGATCGTACAATAGTGCCATAAAAATATGATGTGAAAATGCTCATAAAATTTTCCAAGTTTATATTCGACCCTAATGAGTTTTGATTCTTCCTGATTTTCACTAAGAATCAATAAACAACACAGTCATCCCTCACCATCTGATCGTAACTCTCCTCTACTATTTTTTTAACCTGAACTATTCATGAACATAGTAAAAATTCAGGCTAATCTGGCTCATTTGTGCGTTTCATAAATAAGCCAGGTTAAATATTAGAAAAAATTTGGAAG
>JAFGSU010000122.1 GCA_016934435.1 Candidatus Zhuqueibacterota bacterium
AATCAGGACCGGCGGGTTTAATGAGGATTGAATTCAGCGGCTTGAGCAAGTCATCATCCTTTACCGTGATAAGAAATATTTATCGCACTGAATCAAGAATTCCTGTAAAACCTGGACTGCGGTTTGCAGTTGTTCCAGGGTCACATATTCATCCGAGGTGTGGGACTGTGCGATACTGCCCGCGCCCCAGATAATGGTATCATAACCGGCGCTGCCAAAATGGCCGGCATCTGAATACCATGGCTCCATCAACGGCTTGTGCGGAACGTGCGTGTGAACAAGGGCCTTGTGCAGCAATTTCAATAACACGGATTTTTTCGGGGCCAGATAGGCGGGGCGCAGTTCCAGTTCTTCCAGTTTTACTTTATCATCAGGCATATCCAGCAGGGGTTTCAACCGCCCAAAGAGACGCTCCCGTTCGCGCTGAATGTCCGTGTTTAAATTGAAACGACAATCGATTTCCAGGCGGCAGTGATCCGGCACCATATTGACGGCGGTTCCGCCGTGGATCGTGGTCAGGGACATGGTGTTGCCGGATTGCCCTTCAAAATCCGGTTTGACATCGCTCATCAACAGGCACATGATGTCGATCATCAAATAGAGTGCGTTAAAACCATCCATGGGCTGGGACGAATGGCACGAGCGTCCGCGGGTTTCGATGGCCAGACGCCACAGGCCTTTGTGGCCGATCACCGGATTCAACAGAGTCGGTTCCGCCACCAGTATCATCTGCAGCGGCAATTTCAGTGTGGTCAGATAGCGCGAACCGATGGTGCCGGCTTCCTCTCCCATCGAGCCGATAAAAATCAAGTTGAAATTTCCATGCGCTTTTTCGTACCATTCCATCATGGCGAGCAGCATGGCAGCCATCGTCCCTTTCACATCGCAGGCGCCGCGGCCGTACAGCCGCTGCTGCCGGATATCCCCGCCAAAGGGGTCTACGAACATGGTATCCACATCCACAGTGTCCATGTGCGCTTCCAGAGCCACAGTCGGTAGCTGTTCCTGAAAGGAGGAATGACGCACAATGAGATTGGGCCGTGATGAAGCAGCAGGTGTAAATTCGCAATTAAAACCAAAAGGGGACAAATACGAGGCGATCCAGTCGGCTACATTTTTTTCGCTGCCCAGTTTGGCCCAGTCGGATAGACATTTGGGATTGATGGAATTGATCCGTATCAATTCCTGCGCCAGTTGAATGACCGAGAGTTTCATCATTTATAAAAGCTTTCGAATAATGTTTTCAATTTGCCGATCCGTTAATTCGACGGGATTGCCTTTCATGCTTGAACCGCGTGACTCGCGAACGAGTGCCGGCAAATGGCTTTCATTGACCTCATCAGGAGAAAATGTTTTTTCGATGCCGGTGCGCTTGCCAAGGCATTCGATTTTTTGCAGGAATTCTTCCGGCAAACCATCCGCGATTTTACAGCAACCGGAAAAGGCGCACACCATTGTCTGAAAGGCTTCCCGACGCTCCGGCAGATTCAGCGGCATCACATGCGGCAGCAGCATCGCACAGGCGCGACCATGGGGGATATCACACACGGCTCCCAGTGCGGCGGCGATACCGTGAACGGCGCCAAGACCGGAATTGGCCAGAGCCAGACCGCTCAACAAGCTGGCCAGCATCATGCCTTCGCGCGCTTCCATATCCGCACCGTTTTCCACGGCAGGAACGAGATATTTGCCGACCAACTGAATTCCATGCAAGGACAACTGCCGGGGAATGGGTTGCGCTTTGATGGAGATAAAAGATTCAATCAATTGGGTGAACGCGTCCATGCCGGTCTCGGCTGTGACAAAAGCCGGCATGGACTTGGTCAGATCCGGATCCAGCAACGCAACAACAGGAATCAGAAAGGGGCTGCGCAGGCTTTTTTTGAACACGTGCTTTCTGGTGATCACCGCATTTTTGGTAACCTCGGCGCCGGTGCCGGCGGTGGTGGGGATGGCAATACACGGCAGTGCCGGCAGGGTCAGGGTCAAATTGCGTCCGGCGCCTTCCAGATAGTCGACAACCGTTCCGGGATTGGTGGCCATTCCGGCGACGGCTTTACACGTATCCAAAGTGCTGCCGCCGCCCAGGCCGATGATCAGGTCCGGTTTTTCAGCGCGCACGCGGTCGCTGATCGCATCGATTTCTTCTATCAGAGGCTCATTGGCCGGCAGATTAACAACGCCATAACCGACTCTCGCTTCTTTCAGCGATGCGCACGCTTGTCCCAGATATCCGTGCTTTTCCATTTCACGACCACGTGTACAGATCATAGCGGTGCGTCCGAACCTGCGCGCAATTCCGCCGAGCTGCATCACTTTGCCGCGGCCAAAAATAATTTCACCGCAATGAAAGGTAAAATCCACTGTATCGTCACTCATAAAACAGGAAAAACGCCATACATCATTTATTAAACCTTTTACACGATACACATCTTGAAAAATGAGCCAGGTTTTTATTACATAATTGAATTCTATGAGGAACTCGTCCCGCCTTATGGCGGGAGATTAAAACACTGGTTGAGCGTTTGAGTGCTGTTCAAGCCGGATTTCTACCGGTAAAAGCTGATTTTTCAAGCACGAATCGCTCAATTCAGCTAAAAGATAATAAGCATTTTTCCCAAAAAAATCAACAAGTTTGACATAATGGATTTGAAGGAGAACGGACGGTTTGTGCTCACTCCCTGAAAGCGCCGCTCAGCGCCGGATCATTTGAGATAGAGCATTTTCTTTATGGCCGTAAACGGGCCTGCCTGCAGGCGGCACACATAAAGACCATTGGCCAATCCGGCCGCACCAAATTGAACCTCGTGCCGGGCAGCCTTTTTATAATCATCCACCAGCACTGCCACTTTCTGACCTTTTATATTGTATACTTCCAGCGTCACATGAGCAGAGCGGGGCAGGGCGAACAAGATACGGGTCACATTGTTAAACGGATTGGGATAGTTCTGCAGCAACTCGAAATCAGCCGGCAGGTCATCGCCATCGTCGCTGCTGTCCATCCGGACACCGACAAGTTCGCGCACAGCCTGAAATTTATGGTTCCGGTCCGGGTTGTTAATATCATCCGTCAATCCCCAGCAGCCGTAGCGGCTGAATGCGCTGCTCAGGGTGAACTGCATGGCCAGCGTTCCGCCCAGCGCGCCAAAGCAATCGCCATAGTTGTATTTCAACACGTCGCCCATGCCCGGATCCCGTTCGGCGCGGATGCGGTTGGCCACATTGACGGTGCTGCCGCCGCCATGGTCGGGACCGCCCTCATACGAACAAAATCCTCCCGGCAATCCCCATTTTTTTGCCATCTGGATCCATTGCATGCGACCGGCCTGGTTGCCAGTGGTTTCGTTCACCTGACTGGAAATGCTCTGACGGCAGTCGGCAAGAATTTTTTCCACACTCTCCCCGGCCTCCGAGCCACCGCCGAAATAGGTCTGACAGGCGATGGCATAGAGGAAATTTTTGGGGGCGCCATATTTCTCTTCAATGTAGCGCAGCATGGGTTCCACCCACCACTTGAGCATGGGTGCATGACTGCAAAGAACAACGCGAATCCGGTTATTCAGGGATCCCGTTCCAAAAACAGTCTGGAAAATCTGCGCAAGCTCCACAGTTCGGCGGGCGTGATTCTGCTGCTCATCGATTTTAAGGGCTTTTGCCTGGGCCTGGTTGTAAGTGCTCTGCTCAAATCCGGGAGCTGTGTTCCACACTTCATTTGAGCTTTCAACATAGATATTGAGACGGGTGTCCAGGCTGTCACGCAGCATTGTGGCAAGACGGGTGACATAATCGGTCGTGGCCGAGACCTAAATGTTGATCCAGACGTCCATTCTTACAATGTTCGCCAGCCGGATCACGTATTCCCAACAGGCGCCATCCATTTTACCGAGTGTGGGAATGGCTGTCTGCGAGGCGTCACCCGAAAGCTTGCGATCCTGCCATTCGGTAACTTTGGGATAGACCGGCACAGAACCATTGGCACCGGTGAACGGCATAAATCGTATGGCCGTAAAATCGGCGCCGGTCAACGCTTTGATAAAAGCTTCGGTGAATAATTGTTTGCTGTCTGCAGGATATCCCGGACGGATCATTTTGAAATCAGTAAATCCGGTCTCGCCGGCATCCCCGGGCTGGCGTTTGCAATTGCTGAATTCCAGAAAAAACATATACTGTCCCGCTGCCGGCGGTCCGGTGACGACGAATTCAAACGTCGTCAGTCCGGTTTTCGAATTGTAACCCAATCTCGCCACCCGCCCGTCATTAT
>JAFGSU010000123.1 GCA_016934435.1 Candidatus Zhuqueibacterota bacterium
ACCATCTGAATAAAGTAGGAGGAACACCAAATGAAAATCCATCAAATGCTGGTGATCGGCGTCATACTCATGGCGTTCGTTGCGACGCCTGCGTTAACGCAGGGTGTTTCACAGCAAATCGGCAATGCCGGCGTAGTCGACTGGTCGACGCAAATGCTGCGTGCTACAGGCATCGGCTCCCCCAATCCCAATATGCCGGAAACTGCGCAGCGAGCGGGCGCCATCGAAGCTGCCAAACGCGTTGCCTTGCGTAATCTTCTGGAGACCATACAGGGGATGAACCTTGATTCCGAGACAACCGTTCGTAACTACATGATGGAGAGCGATGTGGTCACCACCAGGGTGAGAGGCATAGCCAGGAATTTTACCGTCGTGGATACCAAATACATGTCGGACGGCAGTATTGAAGTGACAGTGGAGATGCCGGTCACAGGCGCCTTGCTGGACGCTCTGTTGCCTTCGTCCATGGGTGGCGCCCTCGGATTGGCGCCGGCGGCTCAGGGGCTTTGTCCTCTTTGCGGACAGCCGTGGCCTGCCGGAAGGCCGGTACCGGCCGGTGTTACTTTGCTCCAGGGCACGGGCACTGCCCAGCAGGGACAGGTACCGCAACAGCAGAGTGGCGCGTATACCGGTTTGGTCATTGAGGCCAAGGGACTGGGTTTGCGTCCGGCGATGTCGCCAAAGATTTTGGATGAGAGCGGACAGGAAATTTACGGTTCCAAATATGTCAGCCGCGAATGGGCGGTCCAGATCGGTATGGTGGGGTATGATAAGGACGTAAACCGCGCTCGCAATAACGACCGCGTGACCGATAATCCGCTGGTGGTGAAAGCCCTCAAAGCATCTGGCGATAACAAGGCGGATGTGGTCGTAACCTCCGCCAATGCTGCGATGATCCAGAACGCAGCTGCGAGCCAAAATTTCCTCGATAAATGTAGAGTGATGTTCATCGTGGATTAAGTTGCATCTAACTTTGACGAATTTGGAGAGATCTTATGAAAGTAAGAATACTTTTACTTGCCCTCACCGTGATCCTCGCGGCATTCCTAATGATCGGGTGTGGTCCTAAGGCTATTAAGCAAGCTTCGGTTCTGGACACGTCGGCCAACCATTTCAATCAGGGCATGCGCGAGTTGGATCGCGGCAATTATGACCTTGCCAATCAAGAGTTCAAGCGTGCCATTGCGCTGAACCCCGATTATGCGGAAGGTTTTGCCGGTTTGGGTTTGGTGGCGGCAACCAGTGGAAATTTTGAAGCCGCTCGTGAAAATATCGACAAAGCCCTTTCCAAGAATTCAGAGTCGGTGGAAAGCCGAATCATCAAAGGCCGTATCCTCACCATGGAGCGAAAAGGGGATGACTGGCTCGAGAAAGCGGTGCGCGAATTCGACCGGGCGCTGCAGGTGAACCCGCGTTCTGAAAAAGCCGTTTTTTATAAAGGCATCGCCTACAAAGAGGCGTTTCAGTTCAATGATGCTGCGGTTGCTTTTATGCGCGTGATCGCCGATAAAGGTGATTTCGCCGCTGCCGCCGACCAGGAATATGCGGTAGTACAAAAAATACAGCGCGCGGCTCCGGGTACCAAGGCCGGCGCCAAAGTGGCATTGATTAAAGAGATCGATCGCGCCGATGTTGCGGTGCTTTTCATGGAAGAACTCAAACTGCTCGATATCATCAGTAAAAAACGCCCCAAAACCTATGATACCGGATTCAAGGCGCCGGAGGATCCCACGCAAATGCAAACCGAACAGGTGGTAAAGGTACCGAAAGTCACCGACATCGGCAACCACTGGGCGAAAAACTGGATCAACGACATCGTCGAAGCGCAGGGCATGGCGGTATTTCCCGATCACACGTTCCGTCCGGATGAAAAAATTTCCCGGGCCGACTATGCCATGATGCTGCAGAATATTCTCATTATGGCGACGGGTGATGATGGCCTGGCGACCAAATACATCGGGCAGGAATCCCGTTTTCCGGATGTCAATCCAAGCCATTTTGCCTATAATGCCATCTGCCTGATGACCGATCGCGGCATCATGCACGCGGACAAAATGACGGGCGCTTTTGATATGAAAGCGCACGTCTCGGGCGCCGATGCATTGTTGATCATCCGCGATTTTCAAAATGCATTGCGCATGACTTTTTAATCAAGTGATGGGAGTATACATTGAATAAAAATCACTGCTCTATTGCTTGGCTGTTGTTGTTCAGTTTGCTGATAATCGGTTCAACTCCGGCCCAGTATCCGGCTTCTTCCGGTAGCGTGCAGATCGAAGCCGTCGGCGTCGGCACTATCACTTTTGGTGACGTCGCCGCGGCTCGCGACCGCGCCATCGACGATTCGAAACGTAAAGCCGTCGAAGACGTCATGGGCACCATCATCGATTCGGAAACCCGGGTCGAAAACTATCAGATGGTCAGCGATCGCATTCTCTCATGGACGCGCGGCTATATCCGGGATTATCGCATCCTCAGCGAGGGCAAAAAAGCTGATGATCTCTATGAAGTGCGGGCACTGGCAACGGTCGATCAATCGGAACTCAACGAAGATTGGACCGCGGTGCAGCATTTGATTCAGTCCATGGGCAATCCGCGCATCATGTTTTTGATCGATGAGCAGAATATCGGCGAATCGTACAATCGCTACCGATATTTCGAAGTGGATATGACCGCATCTGAAACCACACTGATGAACAAATTCCTGGAGAAGAACTTTCAGGTCGTCGATCCGGGTGTTGTGCGTCAGAATAAAGAACGTGATGCCGTCATCGCCGCCATCAACGGCGATAGCAAGGCGGCCGCCAGCATTGCAGCATCGCAGGATGCCGAAGTCGTCATCACCGGCAAAGCGCTGGCCAAGGTGGCAACCGGCATCAACCTGGGCGGTATGAAATCGTGTCAAGCGACGTTGACGGCTCGCGTTGTCGACGCCGATGTCGGCACTGTGCTGGCGACCAGCAGCAAGACCGGCGCCTATCCTCACATCGATGAAGTCGTGGGCGGTACCAAAGCCATAGAGAAAGCAGCCAACGCATTGGCCGACGAACTGATTAAGAAAATCCTGGATAAATGGAAAAGCCGTTTTTATGAAGCAACCACGGTCAAGTTATTGGTAACCGGGTTAGCCTCTTATACCGAAGCCGCTAACTTTCGCGGCGCCCTGCCGTATGCCGGCAGAGGCATTAAAGCGGTCAACCAGCGTAATCTCGTCGGCTCTACGGCAGAATACGACATCCAGATAACCGGCAATGCCGATCAGCTGGCACGAGAACTGGATCAGCGACAGTTAGGTGCCTATAGCCTAACTGTGGTTGGCGTAACGCAGAATAAAGTGACTCTGAGAGCCATACACGCCGAGACGACTCCAGAACCGGCCACGCCGGATAGCATGCCATGATCAGGTGGGTGTCTGGATCAGTTTAGACGCAAGGAGGCTGTCCCAAAAGGAATGTTTTAAGCTTGTCGGACAGCCTCCTGTTCTTTTATTATCATTCAATTCTCTAAAAGATATATGAGGTGGTTCATGCGTATGTACTATTCTTTTTTTCGGCACATTTGTTTTATCACACTGCTATTTTTCATTTCCGGACTGGGACTCGCGCAGGAGGCGCAGCTGAAGAAGCGGGTGGCGGTATTTTCGTTTGAAGATAAAACCAATCATCGCTATCGCTGGTGGAGCGGCCAGCCGGTGGGGGAAGGGATGGCGGATATGCTGGTGACGGCATTGGTGAAAAGCGGTAAATATTCCGTCATCGAGCGCGAGGAATTGGAACAAGTCATGAAGGAACAAGCGCTGGGCCTATCCGGTTCGGTAACGCAACAGAGCGCGGCCAAAGTAGGTCAATTGTTGGGTGTGGAGCTGGCCATTTTTGGCGCGGTCACAGAATATGGTTTGGCAGAGGGTAGTGTCGGCGGCGCATTGAAGCAGAAGGGATTCGGACTGGGTGTGAAAACCAGTTCAGCCACAGTGGCGATTGATGTGCGTTTTGTCAATACCAGCACGGGCGAAATCCTTTCCGCCGAAAATGTGCGCAAACAGGAATCAAAAAAGGGGCTATCGATCAGCACCGAAGCATTCGATTTTAATAACAAGCAGAAATTTGATGAATCATTGGTGGGCAAGGCCTGTCGCGACGCCATCGAACAAGTGGTTGTGATGGTCGATGATAATATGGCTAAAATTCCCTGGCAGGGGAAAGTTGTCAAAGCCGATGATACCGTTATCATCAACGCGGGCGCCCTGGCAGGTATTCAGGTCGGACAACAGTTTGTGGTTTACCGGCCCGGAGAAGATCTCATTGACCCGGATACCGGATTGTCGCTGGGGTCTGAAGAGGCGCGGTTAGGAGTCATTCGGGTAACTACCAATTCAATCGGAAACGGCAAAGCATCCAATTGCGAAATCATCGAAGGCGGCGACTTTCAGCGCGGCGACATTGTACGGGCAAAGTGATTCGGATTCTGCAATACCCGGGAGGAGTTGTTCTGTATGCCATTTATTACTCCTCCTTTATTGTATATTCGCACTATTGAAATGGAGTTCAGCCATGCAACCTATTGCTTCCTTAACGAGGCAGTTGTATAAAATCGTTTTGATGATCGGTGTCATCATGGTGAGTGTTCTGGTTATCAATTTTGCCATGGCGGCTGCCAAACAGATCGGTGTGGTCAGCTTTATCCTGGGTGGGCCAGATGATATCCAGGTCCAAC
The DNA here is from genome assembly GCA_016934435.1 of Candidatus Zhuqueibacterota bacterium. Classification (GTDB taxonomy): domain Bacteria; phylum Zhuqueibacterota; class Zhuqueibacteria; order Residuimicrobiales; family Residuimicrobiaceae; genus JAFGSU01. The sequence goes on from JAFGSU010000123.1 coordinate 4,714, forward strand.
ATGCCGATCAGACCTCCTGGGAACCGGTTAAATTCAAGATGCCCATACTCGATGGTGATCTGTTGAAGAGCAAAGCCGAATCGCGTTGCGAAGTGAAATTGCATGACGGCACCGTCATCCGTATCGGTGAAAAAACAACGTTTCATTTTACAGAGGTAAACATTTCCAAGAAGCTGCGCGAAGCAAAAACCGAAATGCATGCCGGACAGGTCTGGGTGAATTTACCCAAAGACAAATCGTCGAAAAACACCTTTCAGATAAAAGCGCCAACCGCGGTTTGCGCGGTGCGGGGAACGATCTATCGTGTGGATGCGGATTCCACCACCAAATGCGTCGTCTACGATGGCGCCGTCAATGTTGGGCCGGTCACTTTCTGGGGCAGGTCCATGCCGCGAACGCCATCCGGCGTGGAACCGTATCCGGTGCCCGGACCGACCCAGATCTCCGGTCCCTACGAGGTATCGCTGGAGCAGTGGCAACAGATTGTTAAAGGTTACCAGATTGTCGTTCGTCAGGATGGCAAGTTTGCAAAAGATAAAGTCGATGAAGAAAAAGACGCGGCATTGGACTGGGTTCGCTGGAACAAGGAAAAAGATGCCCAATTGAGTCGGTAAATAGAACTATATGCTGAAAAACAAGTTTGAACTTTATGAAGTATTCATCATTATTTGCGCCACCATCTTATTAACGCTTTATTTTTATGAGCTGCGTCAAATACTGATACCGCCGCTGCTGGCCATCATTTTAGTCCTGTTCTTTTTACCCTTTCGAGATCATCCCTATGCGCGAAGATTGATCTTTATCATCGTCGCCATATTCGTCTTCTGGTTCATACGGGATACGCTCGATATCTTGACGCCTTTTGCCATCGCCTTTGCCCTTTCCTATCTGTTCGATCCGCTGGTGACCAAACTCGAACGCAAAAGGGTGCCCAGAATCATCAGTGTTATTGCCATCGTAACGCTCAGCCTCGCATTTTTCACCTTTGCCTTTCTTTATTCCGTACCACGGATCATCAATGAATTGCGCAACCTTTTGGCCTTTGCGATGGAGATTCCGCCGCGCATCGCCGATTGGCTGAACAGCGAAGGCGCGGGCATGTTCGCCCGCACCAAAGAAGACGCCGCCAAAATCCAGCAATATCTTAACCGTGAAATTCCGCTGCGCATCAGTCAATTTTCCCAGTCGATTCTCAATAGTATCCTGAATTTTGTCCAGACGCTGCCAATGCGGCTGGGCAAAATAGTTTATCTCATCCTGACTCCCTTCCTGTTCTTTTATATTCTCAAGGATTTTACCAAAGTAAAACGCTGGATCAAAGAGTTGTTGCCGATTGAGACGAGCTGGGTCGTTAAGGAATACGTGGATAAAGTCGATGACATCATCGCCGGTTTTTTTCGGGGACAATTTATCGTCTGCACCATCGTCGGCATTCTTACTTCCATTGTCCTGATTATTTTTGGTGTGGAGTATGCCCTGCTCCTGGGTATGCTGGCCGGTGCCATGAATATTGTGCCCTATGTAGGGCTGGCGATCACGCTATTTATCGGCATTCTGATCGGGATCACCAGTCCACATCCCATTCTGACGTGCGTAAAAATTATCATCGCCATCGAAGGCGTGCGAATTGTTGAGGGCAGTTTGTTGGCGCCGCGCATTGTCGGCGATCGGGTGGGATTGCATCCCGTCTGGGTTATTTTTTCAATCCTGATATTCGCTCATTTTTTGGGCGTGGTGGGATTGATTATCGCCGTGCCGGTGGCCGCTACGATCAAGATTTTCATCTCCGTCTATATGCATACCTATCGACGAAAAATTTGGCGCCGGAAAAAATGAAGATTACAGCCGTTCACCCGAATACACCCGCCCATCGTCTGGGCCTGCGAGCCGGTGATGAGATCGTCGCCATCAATGGACAGAAAGTGCATGATCCGATCGATTTCAATTTTTATCTCGCCGATGACCATCCATGGTTGTCATTCCTGCGCGGCAATCAGACAGTGGAAATTTTCCTGAACACAAGCGATGGTGAATTCTTTGGCGTCGAATTCGCGGATTTCCCATATCGCTGCTGCGGCAATAAATGCGTTTTCTGTTTTATCGATCAAAATCCAGATGGCCTGCGATCGTCCCTCTATTTCAAGGATGAAGATTTTCGTTTATCATTTTTATACGGCAACTATGTAACGCTGACCAATGTTTCGCAAAATGATTTAAATCGGATAGTAACACAACGGCTTTCGCCGCTCTATATATCCGTCCACGCCACCGACCCCGAGGTCAGGAAGAAAATGCTGGGATTGCGCCGGGATGACCATCTGCTACAAAAACTGGCCTATCTGGCGAAACATAACATCGAGATGCACGCGCAGATCGTTCTCTGTCCCGGTTGGAACGACGGCGCCCATCTGCAAAAAACCGTCGATGATTTAGCTCTTTTTTATCCGCAGCTGCGGACGGTCGCCATTGTACCGGTGGGACTCACCGCGCACCGCGCGGGACTTCCCCGCATCAAAGCGGTGGATGCCGATATGGCCCGACAAATCATTGTCTGGTGTGATGAAAAGGCCGATGCCTGGCGCAAAAAAATCGGCAGTAATTTTGTTTACCTTGCCGATGAGTTTTACCTTACAGCGCAAATGGCATTACCCGCCAAAGGTCGTTATGAGGATTTTGCCCAGATCGAAAACGGCGTGGGCATGACCCGTCATTTCATCGACCGTTTTCGGCGCCAGAAACCTCGACTGCCGGCGAGACTGCCGGGCAAAAAAGTAACTATCGTCACCGGAACCCTGGCTGCTCCGGTGATAAACCATGAAATAATGCCGCATCTCGCCGGGATTGAAGGATTACAAACGGATTTGGTTGCGATCGACAATCGCTTCTATGGCGGCCATGTGAGTGTGTCGGGGCTGCTGGTCGGGCAGGATATTTGCAGGCAATTATCGGGCAGAAATCTGGGTGATGCTGTGGCTATACCGCCGAATTGTTTGAATACCGACGGTCTGTTTCTCGATGATTGGACGGTAGCAAAATTGGAAAAAGAATTATCCGTCGAGGTTATTCAGCCTCAAAACGGTGTACTGGAAATTTTCAAGTTAATAGCATGAAAAAGAAACCTGTTGTAGCCATTTTGGGTCGACCCAACGTCGGCAAATCGACGTTGTTCAATCGGATCGTGCGCAGGAGAGAAGCGATTGTCGATGATGAATCCGGAGTGACCCGCGATCGCAAATACGCGCCCGGCGAATGGAGCGGAGCCAGTTTTGAATTGGTCGATACCGGCGGCTACGTTCCCGGCAGTCAGGATGTTTTTGAGCAGGCGATTCGAGAGCAGGTGGATCACGCCATCAACGAAGCCGATATCATCGTTTTCGTAGTCGACGTCACCACCGGGATCACCGACCTGGATTTGACCATTGCCGGAATTCTGCAGCGGTCGGGGAAACAGGTTCTTCTCGCGGTCAACAAGGTTGACAACGAGATGCGCGAAAATGAGATTGGGGAATTTTTTCGGCTCGGACTCGGAGAGCCCTACCCGGTTTCCGCCATGAGCGGACGGCGTACCGGTGATTTCCTCGATGCCATTATTGCGCTTTTGCCGCATAAAAAAATGTACGATGTGCCGCATGGCGATATACGCCTGGCCATACTCGGCAAACCCAATGTCGGCAAATCTTCCTACGTCAATGCCCTGCTGGGTGAGGATAAACACATCGTCACACCCATTCCAGGAACGACGCGGGATGCCATCGACACACGGTTTCGTTATAAAGAAAAAGAAATTGTCCTCATCGATACCGCCGGACTGCGCAAACGGTCTCGTGTAAAAGAGAGTATCGAATATTTCAGCACTGTTCGAACCTATAATACCCTGCATCGCTGCGATGTCGCCGTGGTTTTGTTCGATGCCACACAGGAGGTCAGCGATCAGGATATAAAAATCCTGCAGGCCGGTGCGGATGAGGGAAGGGGGCTCGTCATTGGCGTGAATAAATGGGATGCCGTTGAAAAAGATACCCATACTGCCCGACGCTATGAAATGGAGATTCGCGAAGCTATAAAAAGTAAAAGTTATGTGCCCTTATTGTTTATTTCAGCCCTAACCAAACAGCGGGTATTTCGTCTGCTGGATATGGCGCTGTCGGTGTATGAAGAATGTCGGCGCGAAATTCCCACAGCCGAATTAAACCGGTTGCTGCGCATTTCCATCGAAAAAAATCACCCCCCGGCTTTTGGCACAAAATGGATCAAGATAAATTATATGACCCAAACCAGAATCAATCCCCCTGTTTTTGCATTCTTTACCAATGAACCTAAAGGGATTCGGCAGAACTACCGTAATTATCTGGAAAATCAAATCCGACAACAATATGGATTTATGGGTGTGCCCATACGCCTGCATTTTCGCAAGAAGAATTAAAGACCATGAAAACACGAATCAAAATACTCGCTGCTGTATTTTGCATTTTAATTACGTTAACATCAATCTCTGCAAAAACAACCTGTCTAAGCGACGTACTGCAGGAAGATGTGGAGGCCGGAAAAATCTCGCGCGCGCAATTTCTCAGGTATCAATTGCAGGCGGCGGAAAATCCGGATCGATTGCCCGAACCATATAAAAATTGCCGGATCACATTCACACAATCGCTGACTGTGCTCGCAGCCGAGGCGCGTATGTTGCTAACCCGGCTTGCGGGAGAAGAAAAACACGCCCTGGAGATGCTGTTACAGCGCCCGAGCAGTGATCGACTGCCGCTAACGCTTATATCGCCATCCGGTCATTTTAAAATACACTATATCACTTCCGGCATGGACTCCTGCTCGGAAGCGTATGCGCAGGAGGTGGTGCAAACATTCGATTACCTTTACCAGCTGGAAGTGGAACAGTTGGGCTTTGATCCACCGCCCGATGATGGGGGAGTGGATGGCCCGGAATTCGATATCTATATCATGAATTTTTATCCCTATGGCGAAACCGTATATGAGAATCCTGTGCCCAATTCAGGCGGTTTCGCTTATACCAGTTTTATGAAAATCGACCGAAATTTTACCAATCCACGCTATTTCACCTACGGTCTGGACGCCATGCGCGTCACCGCCGCCCATGAATTTTTCCATATGATACAGGGGGGATACAGATTCTTTCCGACAACACAACTTAACTCTATCTTTCTTTTTGAGGCCAGTTCCGTATGGATGGAAGAAGTGGCTTACCCCGAGGTGAACGATTACTTGCAATATGTGAATTCATTCATGCAATCTCCCAATCACGCTTTTAACAACACCAATTATTGTTATGCACTGGGATTGTACACCCATATGATTACCAAACAGTACGGCAACCAGGTGGTCAATCGGATCTGGGAGGCTTTTCGCAGCATGGAGCCCCTCGATGCCATCGATTTTGCTTTGAGGAGCTACAATGAGCGATTCGACCGGTCTCTGGTCGATTTTACTATGTGGAACTGTTTCACGGCTGACTGGGCGGATACGGTTCAGTACTATCATGAGGGCCACCTCTATCCCAAGTTGAATCCTAAAAATAGTTACGAGCTCGAAACGAGTTTGACTATCACAGGATCCTGTTCGGAACTGGTGAGCCATTATTATCGGATAACGGTTTTGCAGGATGGCCGTTACGCCATAGTGCCTGAGTTGCAGAATCCGGCGCACTGGATGTATGCCATGGTAATACACAGCGCCGATGGGCTTTCGGAAACGGTCTCTCTGGCGGGGGATGCATCGCCGGGCATGCTGGACATTAAAGCCGGTAGTGAATTATGGATCATGCCGACCAACGTCCTGTGGCCTGAAACCGATAACTCCAATCATCCATTCAGGTATTCGTTCGATATTCAACAGGGAGGGTCCATACCCAATCCTCACGCCGGCATTATTGCCATGAAACCGGCTCCCTTCATTCCGGAAGTACATGATGAAATGGAAATTGAATACCGTTTCACCCGGGAGCAATCATCGGCCTGTCTTTACATTTTTAACGAAAATGGAGCACCGGTATTTACCCGCGATCTGTGCGCCGTATCTAAAGGATTGAAAAGTTATTCCTGGGACGGCATAAACGATCAGGGGCAGCCGGTCGCTTCCGGCATATACATTTGCATCATCCGGGGAGATGACATTTTAAAACCGAAAAAATTCGCCCTGATGCGCTGATCCAATTTTCTATTAAGTCTTTTAATTTCTTGACATTGTAAGTTAATATCAATATATTACCTGTTGTAAACATGATGTGGGTAAAACCAGTTGACCTTTTTCATTGGTGTTAAGGGTCGTATAAATGCAGCGACGCAATTGCTGCCAGCTTTTTAATCTATTGCCAAATTCAACGTATTGCCATTCGTGGGGGCCGTTGGCGTACTTTTTAAATGATTGTAATGAAACAAGTTGAACATATCCCTTAATGTCGTCATACAGTTTTCCGGCGCAAATATAAAAGATTTTCAGATTTTGTTCAAAATAGGCAAAATTATCATTGTCCAGGAAACCGCTGTCTGTTAAAACAATGATCGGCACATCTTTGTAAAATCGACGAATGACATGAGTGAGCCGGGCGATGGCTTTAATAAAATCATCGCCGTGATTACTGTGAATACTTCCAGGTCTGAATAAGGAATCAACAATATATGGCCCCCAGATTATTTGTAAGGGTTGGAATCCTTTCTGCTTTTTGTAAGTCGGCTCAACACCTTGGCGCTTGTCAGCGTCATCATTGTTCCAGATAACGGTATCGCCGAATAAAACAATGACCGATGGCTTTTCTACATGCAGACGCCAGATGAATAAATGAAGAAGGATCGTTCGATAGACAAGCGTTGGAACATAGATCAATCGCTGAAAAAATCTTTTGATCTGGTGTGATGATGCCATCTCTTCTTGGGTTTTTTCCAGCAGAAGTTGATAAGCATCGTCTTTTTTACGTCTATCGAAACCGCTCATCGAAAGATCATCACCGTCGATGAAAAAAGCAAGAATCTGTTTGATAAATTGAGTGATGCTCAGCCCTTTTACTGAGCCTTTAACATCTGCAAAGTGATTTTGAAAACGAGAATAAAAACCGATTAGGTTACTATATAATTATACCCTATAATGGTAAAGATGGGTTAATATTGGGTTGAATCTTGTAGAATAATGGTAATAATTGGGATATCTGAATATGGCATTTAAATTGAATACGATTATTATCTGTATTATTCTTCCAGTAATATTGAAAGCTGAAGAAGTTGATATCCAAAAAATTGAAAAATTATCGAATAATTTCTTAACCATGCAAGAAACTAGGATCTCTCATGCTCTAGAAAAGGTAACACCAACGATAATTTCTAGTATTGATGCATTACGCGATCCTCAAACATCGCAGACTTTAGGATACATCGTTAAAATATCTCCTAAAGGTTTTATAGTCACTTCATCCGACACTGATATTGAACCTATTATCGCATATTCTTTCAGTAATTATTTAGTAGCGAAACCCGACTCGAATAATATTCTGTTGGATATCATTATTAATGACATACAGTTACGCCGAAAGACTCTGCCATATTATTCTGATGTTAAATTGAAAGATAACAATATAAAATGGGCAGAATATCTTGAAAAAGACTACTATTCATTGAAAAACAACTTTCAGCAATGGCCGGAAGAAGGAACAACGCAAACTGGCGGATGGATTGATGTAGTTTGGGGCGAATTCCCAAGATTAAAAAAATATTGTCCATTTGATCCATACTGGACATATACGGATGGGACAAGATGTAGATGTTCTATTGGTTGTGTGGGAATGTCCATGGCAATGATCATAGATTACCATAAGTACATTAATTTTAATCAGTTTAATGAATCTGACGCTTATGTGAGCAAAGAAGGAACAAAGCAAGAAATCAAGATTGATGCAGATAGTACAAAACATGACTTTCCTTCATTTCATAAATTAAATATATTAATGGACAGTCTGGAATATAAATATAATAATCATATCCCCACAACTTTTCAAACCCATCCTCTTGAAGATCTTGCTCCTCTTTGCTTTGCCTGCGGTGTTTCGGTAAAAACAAATTATGGCGCACAGGGATCTGGATCAAGTATATTGCGTATTGATGAATCTTTAAAAGACAAATTCAATTATTTTTCTGCCACTCAAGTTCTTAACGATCTAGGACAAGGATTAAGTGAAGATTTTTACACTGTATTAAAGTCCAATATGATGAATGGACTACCAGCAATTCTTACAGTTGTCGGTTCACCTGACCATGGAGCTCATGCTATTGCCTGCGATGGATATAATACAGATGAGTTTTTTCACTTGAATTTTGGATCGATGTCTTTTGCCGGTGCACAGGCTTGGTATTCCATTCCACAAAACATGCCGTTAGGCTACGATATAATTCAAAGCGGCATAATAGATATTATCCCCTTTCAAACTGGTATTACAGATATATCCTTGAGTAAAAATTTTATTAATCTGGGTGGCGCTCGAATCGGAAATCCGACCGATACTCAATCATTTTTTATTGAAAATAATAATTATACATCAACTATCATTCAATCCGTTAAGGCGAATGGTTTTTTTCAAGTCTCAGAAGATGGGAATATTTTTTCAGATTCATTAAATAATATCGAAATTGGGAGTGGTCAGAATAAAGAAATATATATACAACTTGTACCGAATAATTGCCAAAAATTTAATGAAGATTTAATAATAAAATATAAGCATGATAATAATGCATTCTTAAAAAGTATTGGATTATTGGGGTACGGAGTCCCTGAGAATGCGACAGTCATTAATCAGGGACAAGTGTTTGGAGAATGGACAAAAAGCAATTCACCATATTTCATTTGTGGGGATATTGAAGTTAGAGGAATTTTTAGTTTAAAAATTGATCCAGGCGTCGAGTTGAGGTTTTATCATCATTCATTGACTGTTGGTAAATGGTCGAAACTTTCTGCTGTTGGCACTGAAAATGACAGTATTATTTTTACTGCGGCAGATACGTCCATTGGTTGGTTAGGTATCGATTTTCTTGATTCATATAACGATGATACATTATCGTACTGTAAATTAACCTATGGTAAAGTCCTTGAACATGAGTTTTATCAAAATTATTTCCAGAATGGAGCAATTTACAGCAACAATTCGTCACCTAATATTTTTCATTGTCAGATTAGTAATAATATTAGTACTGCAGGTGCTGGCATTTCATGTGTTAATTCTAATCCAAAAATTATTAACTGCAATATCTGCAATAATCTAAGTATCATAACTGGTAATATTCGAGATAGATGTACAGGTGGTGTTTCACTCAACGATGGCTCAGCTATCTTGATAAATAATATAATAACTAATAATACACATGGTGGAATTGCTTTAACAACGAATTCATCAGATCAAACGTTACATCTCTATAATAACATAATTATTAATAATTCTTCAGAAAATAA
>JAFGSU010000124.1 GCA_016934435.1 Candidatus Zhuqueibacterota bacterium
AATCATATTTTAAAGCACAGGCCCAAACACGTTAGGCAACAACCCCTTTTTGGGATATCGGCATGCATATTTGGGTATTATACGAAACAAGACTCGGCAATACTGCTTACGTCGCCAAAGCGATTGCCAGCGCATTATCCACCTCCAATCGCGTACAACTGATGGAGGCGCAAAATGCTGTCATGCCATCCCATGTTGATATAATTTTTATAGGTTATCCTTCCCATCGCGGCAGGTCGCCTGAGGCGATTTTATCATGGTTGACCAAACTGCCTTACAACGCCTTGAAGGGAATCTGGTTTACTACTTTTGATATTCGCTATCGCCGTTTTCGGCTGTTTCCTCGCAGCGGAGTCTCCAAGCACATGATTAAATTGCTGCAACAACTCGGAGGTAAAAAGGTGTCCGCCCATAAAAGCTTTTATCTTTTAGGAAAAGGCGGCCCGATATCCGATGCGGAAATTCGTCGCAGTGTTCGTTGGGTGCACTCCATTGAACAGCTATTATCTCTTATGAGTACCGTGGACGCTCTCCCTGATAACCATGATAAATCCGTTATGTTCTCTCACAGTAGTCAGTAACATTTTATGGATGAAAGCCATGTTAAAAGAATTTAAAAAATTTGCCATGCGCGGTAATGTGGTGGATATGGCAGTAGGCATCATCATTGGCGCTGCCTTCGGTGCTATCGTCGGCTCGTTTGTAAACGACGTGCTCATGCCGCCGTTGGGCCTTTTACTCGGTAGTGTGGATTTTTCAAATCTTTTCATCATCCTCAAGGAGGGCATTGCACCTGGCCCCTATGCCTCCCTTGCAGAAGCACAAAAAGCAGGCGCTGTCAGTATTAATTATGGCGTGTTCATCAATGTCATCATCAGGTTTATTATTGTGGCATTCGCCATGTTTTTACTCATCCGCGCCATAAACCGGCTGAAGGAACCGGAAGCGGCGCCGGTGGCTGACACTAAAACGTGTCCCTTCTGCCTGTCTAACGTAGCGCTGCACGCTACACGCTGCCCGTTCTGCACATCGGAAATTGAAATAGAAAAGGGTTAATATATTACCTTATCGCTATGATGATTGGCCAACACATCCTGTGCTGTGAAAAGCGCTAGATTACTTGGGAATTTTTTCAATATTGTGAACCCTGCGCGCTATGATAAAAGAGGCAAAATATCTCCTGCTGTGGGTCGCTTTACTTGCTTTTCTGGATCAAGCCGTACGCACATGGATACACACCATTCTGCGACCGGGCGAGACAATCACTTTATTGGGTAATTTTGCCAGATTACACTTTCAGCCCAATTATACCGGATTCTCCTATTTTGTGCCGCCAATGCCGGATTGGGTGCATTGGATTTACAATATGGTGCTCGTTTTCATTGCACTCGCAGCGCTGCCCGTTTATCTGTTTCATACCGGAACCAGACATAAGAGTCGCGCAGCCGATGTGGCCTTTGTCTGCCTTCTGGCCGCTGTGTTGGGCCATCTCTTAGAAGGTCTGTTCGTTCCTTACACGACCGATTTTATCCAGATTTATAACTCACCCTGCGCCAATCTTGCCGACGTCTATGCCTATATCGGCCTGGCAGCGCTGGTTCTGGAGGCCATTCTTTATTTGCGTCTCAAAAAGAAAAAGCGGAATCCGCCGACGAGCAAAGAGTGGTTGCCACTGGCGATATGGCGATACCTCGTCCGCTCCTGGCGTGATGATCGTAGTAATCGGTCCAATCCGTGACGCTTTATTCAATAGTTATTCTGGTAACACAGGCCGGTAAAATCACTCCGTGTTGTTTCGAAACCCGGCTTCTAGCAATCAAAGTAAATTCAGCTTTCCCATCACTTGCGGAATGATAAAAAAAAATTATTTTCCATTTGATTTTTAAAAAGCAATTATTATATTATTTCTACTGCTGAACGCCGCATCTCATTTAAATTTATGAATAATTGAAGGAGGCCAAAATGGGTATGAAGAAAAACTATGGGACCACAAGTCTTGTAATCATCCTGGTCCTGTTCAGTGTGCAAATTCTGTGGGGACAAAGCTATCCCATAGATCAAGGCAGTAAGATATTTTGGGGGGGGATGAGCCTTCAAACAACTTATGGTGATCTATACGAGGATGAAAACCAGAACGGCTCATTTAACCTGACCATGAATCCCGGTTTCGGCTATTTTATTCTACCCGGCGTTGCTGCTGGGATCAAACTGGAAGCCTCAAGCAGCTTCCAGGGTAATGACAAGGCGTATGGATTCGGAGTTGGGCCTCACCTCTCATATGCTTATGGACCCCATTCCAGCGGGCAAGTTGCCAGGTTTTATCCCTTTGTTGAGGCGAATATACTCTACGTTGAGGAAACAGCAAGACTATCTGTAGAAAATTATCTGTTGAGCGCCACCATGACCGGATATAAAATAAATTTCGGTGTCGGAGTCGATTATATGCTGACGGAATCGGTCGGTATCTTTCTCGAAGGCCTCTACGATATGGAAAGTTTAAAATATAAAAATGATGATGAAACCTACAATGGCAATGCCATCCGGGCAGTAGTGGGTATCATCGCCTTTATCTATTAATTTCATATTCGCTTTTGTTACAATTGACCGTAGAAACCATCACTTTTTTCTCCTATTCCGAGGAGGCTATTATGAAAATTAGACGCATTGCCTTAATGATAGGTATACTTTCGATTTTTTCCATTTCACTGCTTTCAGCGCAGACGGCGCCCATTGCCGCCGGCAAGATGATGCTCTCAGGCGATCTCTCATTCTCCAGCTTTGGCGGGGATCTTTATGAAAATGAAGCAGGGGATAAACTGACCACCATATCTGTAAATCCCACTTTCGGCTACTTTGTCATGAAAGGTTTGCAGGTTGGCGCCATCGGCATGTTCCAGAATTTGAGCTGGGGAAAAGATAAAGAGACCTTTATCGGCGTCGGGCCCTATGTCGCCTATTTCCTTGGCAGCGGCCAGGAAGAGGGCAAAGGCAAAACCTACCCGTACGCAGCCGCCGGCTTTGTATATTATACCGGCTCCAGTGAGACTGAATACTATCTGGGTGAAGATTCTCAGGTATATGAACAGGATATTTCCGGAACCGGCCTGTTATTTTCACTCGGTTTTGTCCATATGCTCACCAATTCCATCGGATTCGATACCGGTGTAAGCTATCATATAAATTCTTTAGAATATGAACCCAAAGGTGAAACAGGCGAAACATTCGATGGTGAAACTTTGAACATCAGTTTCGGCATTTTAGCGTTCTTTTAATCGCTCAGTGTCCGCATCAAGTCGCATATTTTAATATAGATCAGGTATATTTGCATTGCCCTGAAACAGCGAATGCAATAAAAGCATTGCATACTGGCTGAGTAAATATGTGTCCTTCCAAGCCCGCCTCATCGGTGGGCTTGTTCATTTAAATAAAATTATTAACAGAGCGTGCAGGAGGAGCTTGTTATGTCGCGGGTATGCTTTGTATTGTTTGGTCTGCTACTATCGATTTCAGCAGACGCACAACCGGTGAGTCAGACGATTCGTCCCATACGCGATGATATCGGATTTTGCTGGGATGCAGAACAGATGCATCGACTCATCTCGCATCTGCAAAAAACGGAAAAAAAGCCGGTCATGCTCCCGGTGCCGTCCGCTGCCATTTCCCCGCACGATGACTATCTCTATGCCGGCGCGGTTTATTATCCCCTATTCAAATCCATTCGCACCCGAGAAGCCGTGATCATCGGTCTCACCCACGGCAGCGTGCGTCGCGAAATCGGCGACCCGCAAAACATCCTTATTTTAGATGAATATGATCGATGGCAGGGTTTATCTAAACCGATTGAACCATCCCCGCTGCGTGAAAGGATCATCGATCGACTCGGTGAAAATGATTTTATCATCAGCAACAGTGCGCATCAACTGGAACACTCCATCGAGGCGCTGCTGCCTTTTTTACAATATTTTAATCCGGACATTCACATCACGCCCATCATGGTCACCGCCATGCCACTCCAACGCATGCAATCGCTTTCCGCCGTACTCACCGGCATCATCATCGAATACATGCAGGAAAATGATATGCAACTGGGCCGCGATCTGGTGATCCTGATCTCTTCGGACGCCAACCACTATGGCGCCGATTTCAACAATACCCCGTTCGGTGAGGATGCCCGCGCCCATGAAAAAGGAACGGCGGAGGACAGGAGGCTCGCACAAACCTATCTCACCGGCCCGCTGACGGAAGACAAAATTATCGCCCTGACAAAAGAAATCTGGGGCGCTGATTATCGCGAACCCGATAAGGCGCTCTGGTGCGGCCGCTACTCCATTCCCTTCGGCTTGTTACTGGCTCATCGCGTCCAGATGTCGATTCGCGCGCAGCCGCTCAAAGGACACTTGCTGCGATACTCGGACACCTACAGCGAAGGCGTACTGCCGCTCAAAAAAACCAGCATGGGGCTGACCGCGCCGTTTTCGCTCAAACATTGGGTTGGATTTTTTTCAGTTGCCTATTATTGAAAATGGGGGCGCCGTGCATTGGGGTGCCGAGAGAATCTGACTTGTTCTTTTAACCTAAACTGAACGATTCATCGCCTTTCCGCACGGTATCAACTCTTGGGAAAACAGGAAATTGAAAATAAATTGCCCCATTTAGTCTTACATCGTGCATTACAGGGCTCCTGATGCAGCCCATGGCGTAACGTTGTCATCTTGATTGCCGGCTTTTTGCTTGCTGTATTGCCCGTAAATTTCTCATCATGCCGTCATATTTCATCCGCAGAAGCGCGCTGTTTTTTGTCAGTATTTTAAATACATCCTCATTTAAACCGGTAAAATCCCGCATGGTCATCCGCAGCAGCTCCTCGCGCGGTTTGAACGCCGGCTCGTGCGTGGCGACGTTGTTTTCATTATAGGGGCAAACCTGCTGGCAGATATCACAGCCGAAAATCCGCTCACCCATCGCAGCGGCCATTTCCGGCGGTATCGCCTGGTCCGCCTTTAATTCAACAGTATGGTAGGAAATGCAGCGGCGGGCATCGACCACATACGGCCGGACGATGGCGCCGGTGGGGCAGGCATCCATGCAGCGACGACAATCGCCGCACTGATCATGCATCGGCTGATCCGGATCGAGCTCCAGCGTGGTGATGATCCCCCCAAAAAAAATCCACGATCCGAACGGGGGTGAAATAATCAACGAATGTTTGCCCTGCCAACCGATGCCGGCCTGTTCGGCCCAATATTTTTCCATCACCGGAGCGGAATCGACGAAACAGCGGCCATCACAACCGGGCGTCGTCGTCTTGATAAATTCCAACAACTGTTTAAGCTTTGCATATAAAACCGTATGATAATCATCTCCCCGGGCGTAGCGCGAAATTAACTCCGTCCCTGGCCCACTTGCGGGATGGTAATAATTCACCGCCAGCATCAAGATCGACCGCGCATCCGGTAGCAGCAAGGATGGTATGGTGCGCAAATCGACATCGCGCGCTAAATAGGCCATATTGCCGTGATAGCCAAGTTCCAGATAGGCGCGCAACAAATGGGCCGAAGCGACCGGCCCGGCGCGCGCCACACCGACCCGGTCAAAACCGAGCTGCATCGCTTTCTGCTCAATCGATTGTTTCAGGTTTTCGACATTCATACGATTCGGATGGAGGTTGTCGTATCACACATAAGGATATGGCGTAGATTGCTTCATCCGCCTCAGGCGGATTCGCAATGACAGTCTTATTAATCCTTTCTGGAATAATGCCATTTTGCCAGGCACAACTCACAAAGAGACGATTTAAATCAACTGAGTAATAAAATCAAATCATTTCGACGGCATTGGCTCCCATTCGCCGAATGCCTCGATCTCCAATTTGACCTGCGGATCCATCAAATAGGTTTCAGCCGAGTTATAGGTCCAGCCGAGATACTCTGAATCGCCGCCGCCCTGGGTGGTGATGAGAAACCGGTTGGAAAGATTGCCGATATTCATCGCCCGGTCGCGTGGCAGCGGTTTATCGCCGCCCTGCGGGTCCATCGGCACCCAGCCGTAATTGGGCAGATAAACCTCGGGCCAGCGATGGAACACATCATCGAGGCTGGCGTCGTCGCCGCGGACGACGATGGCGCCGACATAGCGCGCCGGTATGCCGGCGGCGCGGCACAGGGCGATGAAACTGAATGTATATTCCGAGCAGGAACCGGTGCCGCGTTGCAACACCACCGGCGCCACGTTCCAGCCGCCTTCCAGTTTGTATTCCAGGGTGTTGCGCACATGATCGAATATCCTGCGCGCCATCCAGTAGGGATTGGTTTCATCTCCGATGATTTGTTTAGCCAGATCGCGGATGTAGGGATCGTCGATCAGGTACTTGCTGCCGTTGCTGGTGTAGGCATCGCGAATATCGGGCGGCATATCGGCCAGGGTGCCGCAGCGGTCCGGAAAAATAAAATAACGAATGGCGCTGATCTTTGCTTCCACCTGCATGATCGATTCCAATTCCATGCCGGAAGTTTTATTATGGTAAGAAAAATGCGCAAAAGGCTGCTGCCAGTGGTCCTGAACGGATTTCCAGTTGCCGTTCTTCAAGCTCGTTTTCATGATCGCCTGCTGAGGCAGGTCCTCGGGGAGGGCGATGTAGACGTCCAGTTTCTGCAGTCGGCCCTGGCCGTAAATTTTTGCCTGGTGGGTGAAGGTGACGCGGCACGAGCGGGTATGGTCGAGCCGGTAGGTTTCGCTATCCTGCCGCACCAGTTGATAGATTTCATCGTTCTGGTGGTCCAGGTTCCAGAGATAGGTGCCGTCGCAGGTGATGCCGCGGGGATAGGGTCCCGGAGATTTAAAAATGATTATGACCTCACCGTTGTGGGGATCGATCATATGCAGCTCATCGGCGATGCGGTCGGCGCACCAGAGGTAAGTTCCGTCCCAGGCCAGCCCTTGCGGCGAGGTGGCGGGCGCCGGGAATGTTTTAATCGCCGTGCCGTCATTGAGGTCGATGCGCATGATCGATTTTTTCCTGAAATCGCTCACCCATAGCGTTTCGCCATCCCACGTAAGACCTTCCGGATTGTCGCCGGGCGTATCGAGCGCCAGCAATATGGCGCCGGTTTCGGGATTGACTTTGAATATCTTTTTCTGCTTCCAGTCCACATTCCACAGGAATTTACCGTCGAACGCCAGTCCCATGGGCCAGAAACCGGGGGACGGGATATCGGCGATTTTTTTGCCGGTATTGGGATCGATTTTATAGAGACGATCGGTTTTGTAATCAGCCATCCAGAGGTAGCGGCCATCGTAACAGAGGCCGGTGCCGAATTTGCCCGGAGCCTGGAATTTACGCAGCACCTGGCCGGGGTAGGCGAAAAGTTGAAAACTGCAGCATAAAAGCAGTACAGCAGTAAATAACAGCTGTTTTTTCATGAAATTTTTCCTCCTTCAGTGGAATTGTCGTTTCAGACAATATACATCATTATTGATAAAGTGTCAAATTCAGAGTTTTTTTCTCAATCCTGTAAACCGGTCTGCAACGCCGATCCATCAGCCGCTTGCTGGGCCGCGGCAATATGTCGGCAGCCCGCACATGCCAAAATCAAGTCTTGTTCAGGCTGCTGTAAATTTCCCGAAAACTCTCCAATCCCGCCTCCAGGTTTTCGATTATTTCCGCCGCCAGGACGTCCGGTTCGGGCAGATGATCAAGATCCGTCAGACTTTTATCTTTTATCCAGGTGATATCAAGACTAGTTTTATCGCGCGCCGTGATTTCATCATAGGTGAATTTTCGCCAGCGGCCTTCCGGATTGGTCTCGGGTTGCCAGGCCTCTTTGCGCCTGGCGATGTTATCCGGACAGTAACAGTCGATGAAATCGCGCAGATCCTCAAATCGCAGCGGATTCTTTTTCAATGTGAAATGGATATTGGTCCTGAAATCGTATATCCAGACCTCCCGCGTCCACGGCTCTTTGGCCGCCGGTTTGTTGTCGAAAAAGATGACGTTGGCCTTGACGCCCTGCTTGTAAAACACACCGGTGGGCAGACGCAGGATGGTGTGCAGATTGGTCGTGGCCATCAGCTTCCTGCG
>JAFGSU010000125.1 GCA_016934435.1 Candidatus Zhuqueibacterota bacterium
AATAGCTCATCATCCATTCGATTAGCTTTGGGCAAATTTCGGAGAGAGATTTTTGATAAATCCGGTTATAGTAATCGAGGTAATAGTGTATCAATGGCGAGATGTCTTCGCGGCGGTCTCGTAGAGGCGGCATTTCGATCAGAACCACGTTGATGCGGTAAAAGAGGTCCTCTCTGAATTCGCCGTTCTGGATGGCCTCGGCCAGATTCTTGTTGGTGGCAGCGATCAAACGAACATCGCTCTGGAGGGCGGCATTACCACCCACTCGCTGGAATGACCCATCCTGCAACACTCGCAATAATTTTGCCTGGACTGTCGGGCTCAGATCACCAATTTCATCCAGGAACAATGTCGATCCGTCGGCAAATTCAAATTTTCCTTTTTTACTCGACAATGCCCCGGTGAAGGCGCCCTTTTCATGACCAAACAGCTCACTTTCCACCAGCGTGTCCGGAATGGCGGCACAATTCACAATAACCAGCGGCTTTTGCTGCCGTATACTTGTTAGGTGGATGGCGCGCGCCGCCAGCTCTTTGCCGGTGCCACTTTCCCCTGTTATCAAAACCGAAGCATCCGTAGGCGCAATCTGCTCAATGATTTTTCGGATGCGTTTCATGGGCGCCGACTCGCCGAGGAATTGTGTGTATGCATTCGTTCGCTGATAAGTCTTCGGCAACGAAGCATTGGCGGCCAATTGTGCGTTGGCGGCGTCTATCATCTCGACTTTACGCAAAGCGTTCTGCATTCCGGTGCAGCAACGGCTGACCAGACACACCAGAATACGAAGCGCTTCAATTTCAATCAATTCGTAATCCGTACCCGAATCTTTCTTTCCCAGGCTTATCAGACAGAGAATGTGTGGTTGGACGAAAAAGGGGATGCGGAGTTCGGGTGATTCCGCCGCATACGAAGATTCGTAGATAACATAAAATTCGCCCTTGCTCTCATCAGCAATGGTGACGACTTCGGCGCCGGCATCGAGGCTGGCTACCAGATTACGGCTGCGTTCCAGCTTGGGGGCTGTTCTCGGCTTTCTCGAGGTCTTGCTCTGTTGATAAACGATTGGACGAAATGTGCGTAAATCAAAAGCACAAAATACCACATCGCTGCATGCGAACAGATTGACGACGGCTCGCAATGTGTTGGTAGCCACGGCAACAAAATCCCACGCCGCAGAAATTCGCTCGGCTTCCTCTGCCAGAGCCGAAACAAGATGGGAAGTGTGTATGGTCGGACTTTTCACATCTATTATATACCCCCGAAGATGCGAAAAGTTACAAAAAATCAAACCAGTGATAGTAGAATTTCGATGCCGCGTTCCAATTTTTTATCATCCACTGCAAACGAGATGCGAAAATGAGTATTTTTTTTTGAAAAATCCTTGCCGGGGATAATCAATACACCCTTTTCGCGCGCCAGATTGAAAAAGGCGGTGGCATCGTCCTGCGGGGCACGCGGAAAAATGTAAAAACTGCCGCCCGGTTTTTGCACCTGAAATTTCTTACTGAGCCTGTCAAAACAAAAATCTCTTTTTTTCTCATAGCGCCGGCGTTGCGGTTCATAATCAATGCTGAACACTTTCAGGGCGGTTCGCTGCGCCACGGAGTTCGTGCTCGCATAGGCGTATTGCTGCAGCATGGCCATCTTTTCAATGATTTCCGCAGGCCCGGATGTATAACCCAATCGCCAACCCGTCATGGCCGCGCTCTTTGAAAAACTGTTGACCACTAATATATGGCGCGATAGCTGTCCCAAACTGATGAATTCTTCACTGTATACAAAGGGCTCATAGACTTCGTCTGAAATAATTTGAATATCGCGTTCCTCGGCGAGGGCGATGATTTTTTTCAGTTCCGAGCGCCGGTACACCATCCCGGTGGGATTATTGGGGCTGTTGATGATCAAGGCTCTGGTATTTTCCGTTATCAGCGGCTCCATGGCATCGGCGCGGAGTTGAAAATCGGGATAGGTATCAATGCCCACCGGTTTTGCACCTGCCATATACACGATGTTGCGGTAGGCGACGAAATACGGGTCCGGCACCAGCACTTCATCTCCCCGATCCGTCAGGGCCAAAATACTCATCAATAAACCGCCCGTTGCCCCGGCCGTTATCAACAGGTCCTCAAATTGAATGCCCAACCGATCGAGATGATCTGCGACGACCTGCCGCAATTCCGGAATACCACGCGTGGGAGTGTAGCGATTATACCCTTCGCGAATAGCCCGAATGCCTTCTTCTTTCAGAAAGGAAGGAATATCAAAGTCCGGCTCACCAATGGACAAATTGATATACTCCGGATGAGCGTTGGCAATTTCGAACACTTTGCGTATACCGGAAGGCTCCAGATGGATGATTCGATCGGCGAAGCGGCTCTGGTTTCGCGGCATCTTCAGACTCCTCATTCATTCCAATCCGCCAGACTGGTTTCTTCATGAAGCCAGTCCAGATATTCCTGCGAACCCGATACAATCGGCAGAGCGATGATCTCCGGCACCTGATAAGAGTGATGCGCCTGTATCCATTCCTCTATTTCCTTGAAATACTTTTTTCTGCTTTTAATCAATACCAGCACTTCGGTTTCATTTGCAATCTTACCCTGCCAATGAAACAACGATTGCACGCCGGGGATAATGTTGGCACAGGCTATCAGACGCGCCTTTAATAACTTGCGCATAATCTCCTCAGCCTCTTTCTTGGAGGCGCAAGCGGTCATAACAAGGATATAGGATTCCACAATACAATTGCTCCCTATCGAAGAAAATAATGATATAGTAACTACGGATGAATATTAATTTTCACTTAGTATAGCAGCATTTACATTAAAAATCAAGTGAATATTGTACCCGGATTTGGTGTTAACCGGCGAATTAAAAGGATACGGCGCCACCCACAGAATTACTGAAATAACGTGCAGACACCGGATCGGTATTGTGATCAGGCATAACCGCAGGGACGGAATTCCTTACAGATTTCGAGGCGATTTTCCCTATTCATCATGACGCGAGTCAGGAACCTTATGGCTTTTTCTTCGTAAGATCAATATAACTAACCTTTCACTTATTTATCGGCTCGATGAAATCGATCAAGATCGGCATATTTGTTTCCGTCCTGCTTCATTTCGGGATTTTTATCTTTTGCTATTATTTTTACTTACCAATGGATGAATATCAACCGGCGGAAGTTACCTTTCTGTATGAGCTGGAATCAGCCAGCCCGCAGCCAGCAAAGCCGGCGCAACCCGAGCGAGCACGCCGGATCAGGGAAGACCTATCCGTACGCGACAAACGTCCGGTCCCGGAGGCGAAAACGACAGACGAATCCCTGATCACGACTGAACCGACACATCCGTCATTACATGATTCCACTAAGACTTTATATTTCATGCCGGAAAGTTACAGCCTTTTCTGGCTGCAGCCGGACAGCCTGCACCCGACCGCCACAGACAGTTTGCGGCGCTTTGTCGAACATCGCTTTTCATCCATACCGCACACAGGCCCCGTGGGAACATTCGATCGCATCGGCCATGAGCAGTACCAACGTAACTTAGGTCATCCTCCTTTATTGCC
>JAFGSU010000126.1 GCA_016934435.1 Candidatus Zhuqueibacterota bacterium
ACGCCGAAAATATCGGCTTTGATGTGCAGCCAGGCATCCGATTTCGCACCGCCGCCGGTAGCAATGAACTCTGACGTATCAATCCCCATCGCTTGCAAGGTCAACATACTTTCCACAAAATAGAGGGTTTCGCATTCCATCAGGGATTTCAGGATCTCCCCGCGGGTGGTGCTGGTTTTTAGTCCCAAAATCACACCGGCCGCATCGGTGATAAAATGCGGCGTGCCAGTGGGTTCAAAATAGGGCAGCGTGAGTAACATGGTGGGTTCGGTGGGCATTTCGCGGGTTAACAGGTCATATACATCCTGCTCAGAACCGAGCAGGCGCTTATCCGCTGCGGCAAATGTATCTCGGAACCATCGAATGAGGGCCCCGGCCTGATTGTAAATAAATGAGACGTACAGATTGGGCAGTACATGATGTTCCACATTCAGTCCGGCATGCAACATTGGCCCTGGTTCGGGAATATGATCGTAGGTCGGTGCAATACATTCCACCGTACCGATGCCGCAAACGGCTTTGCCAGCCTGATAAATGCCGGAGCCTAACGAATTGCAGCATTGATCGTGCCCACCGACTACGACCTTGACCTGACGCGGCAGGTGTAATTGCTCGGCAATGTTATCGGCGATGGTTCCGGAGATCGTGCCGCTCGCCACAGGTGTCGGCAGCCGGTGCGGTTCGATCTCCATGAGCGTGAGAATTTGATCAGACCAGGTTTCGGTGTGAATATCAAACAGCAGGGTGCGGTTAGCATGGGAGTAACTGGTCAACGGTTCGCAGCCCAGCATAAACGCTACAAAATCGCCCCATAACAGGAATTTGTCGGCCTGCCGATACATCTCGGGCTGATGCTCCTGCAACCATTTGAGTTTCGGTAGGGAATAATTCGGGCCGAGAATATTTGGATTGATCCGGTAAAACTCCGCCTGGCTTATGGCCTGTTTGAGGCGCTCAATATATTGTTCGCCTCGAATATCGGTGTGCAGGATGCTGTTGCCCAGAATTTTCCGATCTTTCGAGACCGGCGTCATGGCCTCACCCATGGTACTCATAGACAGCGCGGTAATGGGGTCATGTTGAGTTTTGAGGGCAATATCTGTAATCACGGATTGAACGCACGACCAGACTTCGCGGCTGTCTAATTCCGCCCAGCCGGGCTGCGGATGCAGAGTGGCATATTCCCGATAACTGGTAGCAAGAATATTCCCATCTGCGGAGTACACTGCCCCTTTACAGCCCGATGTGCCAATATCTAAGCCTAATAAGCTCATACGGTGACAACTCACTCCCTGCCCCCTCTTGCTTCGACTACGCTCAGCAACCGGTCATCGAGCGAAGTCGAAATGAGAAGGGGGCAGGGGTGAGTTTTCAAAAATCATAATATCGTCACGTCATACCCAAGATAGTGTTCAAAGGCTTCCGATACAGGGTCAAGCACATCCCCTGGCGTGACACTCACATGATGGCGGAAGCCCATATACCCAATGATCTGAAGGATTTCCTGTAAACTGCCTATCTCGGCGACGCCGCCGCACCCGAAGAAATCGGATGGAATGGGGTCATCGGTAAAACGGCCTTCGCCTAAGTAAAACTTCAGTTTGCCATCTTCGGTCAATAAACTGCCGTAGGTAAACGGCGTGGGTGCGATGCGACCGACATTACAGCCATACGAGCAACCTTTGCCCACCGAATTTTGCAGAATCGCATGTTCCTGAATCTGCCCTTTGGCAGTCATCATCGTCTGCGGCACAGGACCGCAATGGAACAGGATACATTTATCCTCTGCCTCGCCATAGTTATTATTCCAGTCAAGCACGGTCGTCGGACCACCTGAAGCTTGCGCCAGGGCGTACATCGTGACCGCATTGCCGGTATCCACCTCACACGCCGCCGGAATGCCGCGATCGTTCATTTCGCTGAGCAACACGCAGGGCGATACGCCCAATTGTTGTTGCATTTCAATCCAACAGCGCACTGAGAGACAATCCAGGTGATTCTCTTCGACCAGTTGATCAAGCGCAACCCCCATTTTGGAGAGGGTCAAAAATGCTTTTTCCGGCACACCCTCCCAATTGGTATACGCTTTCAGGCGCTTTATTTTGGCTTTGAGGGTCGGAGCGCGCTCTTTGAGCTTATCCATACGGGCAAAGAGATCCGACAAGTCAAACGTTTCCACCGTGATACCATGTTTCTGCAAGGCGAGTTCATCAATCCGCACGGTCTTAAATGCGGTGGTCCGCGCGCCAATCGCGCCGACCGTCAGATTGCGCATCGCATTGACCACCCGGCAGATCCGATCAAAATATTCCACATTTTCTGCAAACTTCGGACTGGCGGGATGCACCACATGCGGGGTGAGTGCGGTAAATTTCAAGCCATACTGGCAAAAAACATCCATTACGGAAAATTTGCCGCAGAAAGCGTCGCGACGGACTTCCGGCCCCATTTTATCCATCTCGTCTGGATACGCCTGGATCAGAATCGGCACGCCTGCATCTTTGAGCGCGGCAACAGCCCCGGTTTCATCGCCAAAATTGGGCAGACACAGGATCACGCCATCGAATTCGCCGCGATGGGCAGCTAAAAAGTTGCGATAAATTTCGCCTTCGGCCGGTGTTTCCACCGCGCCATAGCGGGTAGCGCTGGCGTCTAGCATGAGAGTCTGATGTCCCAATTTTTGAAGCACAGCCGAAAGTTCGACGCGGGCGGTCGCTTGATGTGACGGCGGGAAGAACCCGCGATTTCCAAAAAATAATGCAAACGTTGATTTCTTCTGGTTCATAATTTCCTTCCTCCCTCCTATTGCAGTTGTAAGCTTTGTTCCGTGTATTCCATCAATTCGATGCGATTGCC
This sequence comes from Candidatus Zhuqueibacterota bacterium, assembly GCA_016934435.1. Classification (GTDB taxonomy): domain Bacteria; phylum Zhuqueibacterota; class Zhuqueibacteria; order Residuimicrobiales; family Residuimicrobiaceae; genus JAFGSU01. The sequence continues at coordinate 2,857 of JAFGSU010000126.1, forward strand.
GTCCGGATCTTTAATCCAGGCTTGTTTGGAATGATCAATGCCGACCTTAATCGGTGTGATGTCCACCTGCTGGCTTTTCAGGGTCGCAACCACCTGTTCTAAATTATCAACTTGCAGGCAAAAATGCTGGTAGGGACTTCTTTCCTGTTGGGCTAAGTCCTGAAGTGTCCCACCCCATTGGGCTACCGAGCCTTTCTGGTCAAAAAGCTCTAAAAAGGTCTGGTTCCCCAGGTCAAAATAATAGCCAAAGTCCTCCCCGGTTTGTAGTTTAAACGTAAATTTTAAATCGAGTTGTAAGAGGTCTTTGTAGAAGTGCACCATCTCTTTGGTGTGATCCGTCTTAAAACAAATGTGAGCCAGGCGTATAATCATGGCCGCCTCCTTTGTCTCGTAGGGACGCGACATGTCGCGTCCCTACGAATATATCAATTTCACTAATTGATGCGGTTCACAGTAGGGGCGTTCAGTTGAACGCCCCTACCGTCAGGCATTTCGAAACACCTGTTATACATTCTGTAATTTCTCCGCCGCGCCGCGCAATTCCATCTCATCAATCAATTCGATAACCTTGTGATAGACGGCCTGCTGGGCGTTGACAACTGACGTCTTGTGTAACTCTTCGTACACCTTGCGGATCACAAAGCCGATATTCATCTTCGCGATGCCCTGCTGCATCCCCTGTTTGATGTACGTTGTCGGAATCCCGCTGCCCCCATGCAGCACCAATGGAATGTCGAGCAGGCGATTGATCTTGGCTAAATGATCGATTGCCAGCCGTGCTTCGGTCTTCACGCTGCCGGCCAACGACGAGATCGAGCCATGCAGGTTGCCGATTGAGACGGACAGCCAATCCACCCCGGTTTCTCGAACAAAGCGGACGGCTTCCTCCAGATCGGTAAATCCTCGCCCGGAGGCAAACAATTCTTCATACGACGGCAACGGCCCATCGGTTTCGCGGACGATTGCACCTAATTCGCCTTCAACCGCGATTCCGACCGGATGAGCCAACGCTACAATCTGCCGCGTGGCGCGGATATTCTCCGCTAAACTCAATTTCGAACCATCCACCATCACCGAATCATAGCCGATCTTAATGGCGTTTGAAATGATCCCAACATAATCAGCCGGGAGATCATCTTCATCAATCACCGGGATATGATCCAGATGTAGGCGGGTATATCGTGCATCTTTATACTTCTGATATTCGTGATAGACCCCTTCCAGGCTGGTCGCCTGAAATTTTTTCCATTCAATATACGCGATCTCAAGCAACCCAAACGCTCCGGTATCCGCCAACGCCTGAATGGTCGGCGCAATCATCGGCGGATACGGCACGTTAAAGGCCGGGATCAATACCTGTTTCGCTTTGGCAGTCGCCATAATCTGTTTTACATCGGACATGGTAGAAATTGCTCCTTGTTGTGTCGCAAAAGATTGATTATTTTGGTAATATCTTGGGTATGATTGTTAAATCTTGGTAAAATTTGGCAAGAAAAATTTATAGATTTTATCAAATTGTGATGAATATTTTGGGTACATTGCAACGAATGATGTTCGCGCCGCTTCACTATCCAGAATTTGAACCACCATGACATTCGATCTCATGATAATTTTTCTTTCCTCTTGACAACACTATTTGAGA
>JAFGSU010000127.1 GCA_016934435.1 Candidatus Zhuqueibacterota bacterium
GAGCGGTCGATTGCTGATCCAGGCAAAATATTACATTCCGATGGATACGGGCAGCAAAGAAACCCATCGGGTGCTCTTTTACAGTGACGATCACGGCCAGACCTGGCATCACGGCGCCGATATGGATTTCACCGTCTCTATGTCCGATCAGGAATTCCCGATTGTGGAATCAAAACCGAACGAAATCTATATCAATATTCGCAACAGCTCGGATTTTCGGCTGACCATGCGCAGCCCGGATGGTGGATTGACGGTATCCTATCCCGTACCGGACTATCGACTTCCGGCTCCCCATTGTCATGCCAGTTTGATTCGCTATTTGGGCGCTATGGACTCGACGATACTCTTCTGCTGCCCTCGAGACGAGTCTCGCGAACTATTGACGGTTCACCTGAGCAGAGACGGCGGCCATACCTGGCTTTACAGCCGGCTGGTTTGTGATGGCCTTTCCGGTTATTCGGATGTCGCCTGGCTGCCGGATAGTTCCATCGTCTGTCTGTACGAATCCGGTCTGGAAAATATGTGCGATTTTATGGAGGTCGCCCGGTTCAATCTGGACTGGCTGACGGAGTATATCGAGAACGATAGCCTCTATCAGGAGTCCACCATTTTTCAGGGCGGTACAGAAGGGTATTATATGTATGCCAGTCCGACGATCATCTGCGCCGCCAACAAGAATCTACTCGCCTTTTGTGAAGGGCGCAAAAGCGGTCCGGCCAACACCGGTGACATCGACATCGTCATGAAGCGATCCACCGACCTCGGCCTTACCTGGAGCGCGATCCAGGTCATTTGCGACGACTCGATCAATACCTGCGGCAATCCTGCGCCGGTGATCGACCGCGAAACCGGTACAATCTTTTTGTTGATGACCTGGAACCACGGCGACGATAACGAAACGGTCATTATCGATCAAACCGGACTGGATACCCGCCGGATTTTCGTGGCCTCCTCCGTCGATCACGGCGCCACCTGGACCGAACCGCGGGATATTACGCAGGATGTAAAACCACCCGACGCTACCTGGTTTGTGACCGGACCGGTGCACGGCATTCAGTTGCAACGGGGGGCAAAAAAGGGGCGTCTGGTCATTCCCTGTAACTATATTCTGGCCGGCAACAAACAGCGCTGTAGTGGCGTTTTTTATTCAGATGATCACGGCCTGAGCTGGCAACAAGGCGGCCAGGCGGCCGAAGACCAGACCGGCGAATGCACCGTCGCAGAACTAGCCGACGGCCTCCTGATGATCAATATGGCCAACCATGATCGCAGTTCGAAAACCCGTAAAATCGCCTTCAGTGCAGACGGCGGTGTGAGCTGGTGCGACGAGTATTTCGATCCGGCCCTGATCGAGCCCATCGCGCAGGCGAGTCTTTTACGCTATTCCTTTTCGGGTCAGGACCGGAGCAGACTGTTATTTTCAAATCCTGCCCTCACCTACACAGCCGCCAACCTGACGATACGGTATAGCTACGATGAAGGCACGACCTGGAGCGAAGGCCGAACCATCAATCGCGGCAGTTCCGGAAATTCGGATTTAACGGCATTGCGTGACCATACTATCGGTCTCGTTTATGAGCGCGATGCCAGGCTCAAAATTAATTTTGCTCGTTTTAATCTTTACTGGTTGACGTTTGGCCTTGATACGTATCAGCTGACCCGGGTGCCGGATAGGGCGGGAGCAGCACTCCCTGCCCACTATGTACTGGGCAATTATCCCAATCCGTTTAATTCCGAGACCAGGATGCGTTTTCAAGTCCCTCAACGTTCAAATGTACAAATCGATATCTTTGACATGGCGGGCAGGAAAATCAAGGCTTTGGTAAAAGATGCTTTCCCTGCCGGGATATTCGATGTTGTATGGCATGCCGACGACGATCGTGGATGCATGTGTCCGTCGGGCTTGTATCTGTACCGGGTCACCACGGGTGGTTTTACAGGTATACAGAGAATGGTTTTGCTGAGATGATATTCAATCGGAACGGGGATGTCCCAAAAAAAAATGATGCATCTGATACGCTGGGCGGGTTTTAGTCGAATGGTTCTCGAATGCAATTTAACTTGTATTATAACAGATTGTTACCCTCACCCTTACCCTCTCCCGAGAGCGGGAGAGGGAACTGGATTTTTGAGATCTTTTGAAATTTTTGGACAACCTCGATCAGTACCCTGACGGCTTTTACTGAGCGCATAGGCCAAATAGCCTGAGCAAAAATAGTGTTTCGGATGGACGCGGCTACAAGTTGGTATAATGGCTACAGAATGCGCACCGGTTTGGATATTGCTTTTTATTCTTCACACATCCGGTTTTGCATGGCGGAGAGGGCAGATTATCTAAAAGCAAATCGATGACAGCGGGAAGGAGGCTCCTCAATCCAATCGACAACCACCGATCTATGAGCCGGCAAAGCCGGTGAAGGGCTAATAATTATCACTTCTATAGTGAAAAACAACAAATGTGAGGAAAATGATGGAAAAGATACTTGAAATGAAACGATCCAATGGAGCATGTATGATGGTTGCCTGTGCTCTGTTTTTCGGTGTTATTTTTACGGCGCAACCATCCATGCCCCAGGGAACCGGTGACGTGAAAGACGTCGTCACCATCGATGTGCTGGACCCCAACAGTGTGTTCAAACAAATATGGCAGCCATACATTGCGGTGTGGAAGAACAATTACTATGTGGTAGCCTATGGACTCAAGTTGAACGGCAAGGCAGACATGGGCGATATCGTCTGTTCCATCAGCAAAGATGGCGGCAAGAATTGGTCGGCAAAGGTCATGATTCTGGACCACCGTCTGCCCAACGGCACCCGGCGCTACGCTTACGCCAACCCCGTGCTGTTCCGGCCCGAAGGTCAGGACATCATCTGGTGCTTTGCCATGCGTTGCCCGCTCAATTACAGTGATAGTGAAGACAGTGAATTATGCGCCGCTTATTCCTGTGACGGCGGCTGGTCGTGGCAGCAGGTCGAATTGAAGATGGGATTCCACTCGCCGCTGATCACCAATGCCGGCGTTGTGGCGGTCAAAGAGAATGGCCTGACAAAATATTTGCTCCCGGTCCACCGCAATACCAAAAGACACGACCCGAAAGGCGACCGGGAGCAATTTGTCCTGCAGAGCAGCAATCTCATAAGCTGGGAACTGGCCGGCTACATACCCCGGCCGCCGGAAGTATGGATTCATGAGGGCAACATCGCCGAGGGCGAAAAGCCCGGTGAGTTGAAAATCGTCATGCGAACCGCTCAGTATGAGCATGATAGAAAGGCGCTTGACAGTAGACGGGCCTATTCATCAGTAAGTGCCGACAACGGTAAAACCTGGTCCATGGCGGTTATGGAGCCGGCGCTGTACAATACGGCTGCCAAAGGTTTCTTTGGTAAGGATGCAACCGGCAGACATATCTATGTCTATAATGATGGTGACAGAGGCGTTAGAAAAGGCCTCTATTATGTCACCAAGGAGCCGGGCAAAAGCTGGTCGGAGGCAGGACTCTTTTACTGGGACAACAATCATAACAGCTATCCCACGCTGCTTGAAACAACCGCCGGCGTATGGCTCTGCGTCTGGGACAGTTCAAATGACCCGGAAAAAAAGAGAACCGCAATAAGGTTCGGTTTATTAGATTTGAGCAAATGACAGGAAGCTTTTAGATATACAATTCTACGAGGGACTTGCGCTCATTTTATGTGCACACTCTTGATAATAGTACAAATTGATGATTATGAACCGAAGAAAATTTTTACATTTTTCGTTTATTTCAACCATGATGACGGCCTTCATGCCTCCTATTAATATCCCTAGGGTAAAAACGTCGTCTAAGAGTTCCGGCAAACGAGCTAATGTACTTTTTATTGCCGTCGATGACTTGAATGATTGGATCAGTTTATATAATGGCCCCATCAGGATGCCAAATTTGGAGCGATTGGCGAAAAAAGGATTGACGTTCACCAACGCCTATTGTGCTTCGCCTGCTTGCAATCCCTCACGGGCTTCATTAATGACAGGATTTCGACCGTCCACTACCGGGATTTATGGAAATGCAACGGATTGGCGAAAAGCGCTGCCAGACGCTGTTACGCTACCACAACATTTTATGAATCATGGATATTGGGCGGAAGGGGCGGGCAAGATCTTTCATCATCATTACCATAATGCCTTTCATGATGATGCTTCGTTTCATCGATTTTTTAAATTAAGGGAGGATCCCTGGCCAGAACGAAAATTGAACAGAATTACCAACTGGATTGGGGGACGTGATGGGGGCCCAACAAGTCAACCATTTGATTGGGGCCCTTGGCCAAACGATATAGAATTGACACCGGATGCGCAGACGGTTGATTATACCATCCGATTTCTTGGTGAAAAACACAATAGACCATTCTTTTTTGCAGCCGGAATATTCAGACCCCATTCTCCCTGGTATGCACCGATGGAATATTTCAAACAATACCCATTGAAGAAACTGGTTATGCCAGAGATATTTGATGAAGACCTGAATGATCTCCCTTCTGGCGCTATAAAAGTACTTGCAGAGGGAAAGCCATTTATTTATAAAACAATTGCCGGAAATAATCAACTAAAAGCGGCGATTCAGGCTTATCAAGCTTGCGCCACCTTTGCAGATGATCAGATTGGCAGAATATTAATTTCGCTTGATGATAGTCCTTATAAAAATAATACCATTATTGTTTTATGGTCTGATAATGGTTTCCACTTGGGCGAAAAAAAGCATTGGGAAAAATTCGCCTTGTGGGAAAAATCGACCAGAGTTCCTCTGATTATTTGTGCACCCGGAGTAACCGGGCCAGGTTCAGTATGCACTACTCCGGTCAGCTTAATAGATCTTTATCCGACACTGGTAGAATTGTGTGACTTGAACCCGCGTACCGCGCTCGAAGGTGTCAGTCTGGTGCCTCTATTAAAAAATCCGCAAGCGGACTGGGATCGGCCGGCTGTGATGACCTATGGCCGAGGAAACCATGCGGTTAAAAGTCGACGATGGAGATATATTCGCTATTCGGATGGATCGGAGGAATTATATGATCACGATGCGGACGCGAATGAATGGCATAATTTAGCCAATAAACCGGAGCTGCAAAACACGATTGATGAATTAAAAAAATGGCTTCCGGAAAAGAATGCCATACCGGCCGCGGATATGGAACCATGGCATGGCGAATTCAAATATTGATATCCAAAGTAAAAGTGAGTTCGTCAAGACAGGGTAAATGGTACAGAAAAGTTCCTATTTTAATTTTGTGAGATCATTGTCGAATATTTTTAATAGTAATTGTAATACCATCACAGCGATTTATACAAAGATTTCCTGCATGCATTATTCTCAGATCAAATGGATGATTACATCGGTCATGACTGTAATGGCAGTATTTTTATACTGTACTCGAAACGGCATCGGTGAAATGGATCAAGCTCTGCAGCCAATTTACTTTAATAATCCCAACTTGATCGTCGACCTCGGCGTTGGATTATGGGCCTGGCCCCTGCCGATGGATTTCGACCGCGACGGCGACAACGACCTGCTGGTATCCTGCCCGGACACGCCGTACAATGGATTGTATTTTTTTGAAAATACTTCCGATGGCCGCGAAAAGATGCCGATATTCAAACCTGCGATCAAGATCGGGCCCGGCGATAAAAATCTGCGCTGCTGTTTTGTCGACGGGGTGCCGCGGGTTTTAGGCCCGGGCGTCGAATATGTCGATTTCAGGCGTTCGATTCTGTCCGATCCACAGCTGCTTTTCGCCAAAGACAGCCTGGAGAAGGCGCATAGCAGAATCCGCTTCAGCCAGTGGAAATATGCCGATTACGAAAACGACGGCGATCTGGATCTCATCGTCGGCATCGATGAGTGGGGAAACTATGGCTGGGAAAATGCCTATGATGATGCCGGCAATTGGACCAGGGGGCCCCTGCATGGTTATGTCTATCTACTGGAAAATAGAACAGGTCGTTACCTGAACCGGGGTAAACTGACAGCCGGGGGCGAGCCCATCGACGTTTACGGTGCCCCGTCGCCCAACCTTGAAGATTTTGACGGCGACGGCGATCTCGATCTGATCTGCGGCGAGTTCCTGGACCGGTTGACCTGGTTCGAAAATATCGGCAGTCGAGATAATCCTGAATTTGATCAGGGCAGGTTTCTCGAAAATGAGGACGGACTGATCAGAATGGATGTCGAAATGATTATCCCCACCGCCATCGATTGGGATAAAGACGGCGATATCGACCTGGTGGTCGGCGATGAGGACGGCCGGGTGGCTCTGATCGAGAACAGCGGTACGGTACTGAATCGGATGCCGGTGTTTAAATCTCCGGTCTATTTTCAGCAGCAGGCCGACCTGGTCAAGTTCGGAGCTCTGGTCACGCCTTTTAGTATTGATTGGGATCATGACGGCGATGAGGACCTGATCTGCGGCAATACGGCTGGTTATTTAGGATTCATCGAAAACCTCGACGGCGGCGATCCGCCGAAATGGCAGCGGCCGGTTTTGTTGCGGGCGGAAGGGCAGACTATCCGCATTATGGCCGGAGAGAATGGCTCCATCCAGGGGCCCGCCGAACGCAAATGGGGCTATACCACGTTGTCCGTAGCCGACTGGGATCATGATGGGCTCGAAGATATCATGGTCAATTCCATCTGGGGCAAAGTGGAATGGTACAAAAATATCGGCAGCCGAAACGCCCCCGCGCTGGCGCCGGCGCAACCGGTACAGGTCGACCGGGGGAGCGAAATCCCCAAACCCGAATGGAACTGGTGGCAACCGCAGGAGCGCCAGTTGGTAACCCAGTGGCGGACGACGCCTTGCGCCATCGACTGGAATCGGGACGGACTGACCGACCTGATCATGCTCGATCCTGAGGGGTACCTGACCTGGTTTGAACGATTCGAACAGGAGGGGGCTTTTCTACTAAAACCGGGACAGCGTATCTTTTATGGTTCTAATGCCTCGGTGTTTGACAGTAAAAATAATATCATGGACGCGACAGCGGGTCTCCTCAGGCTGAACAATCAGAGGGCCGGCAAAAGCGGCCGGCGTAAAATATGTTTTTCCGATTGGGATCAGGACGGAGACCTGGACCTGTTGGTGAACAGCGAAAATGTCGCCTGGTTCGAAAATAAAGGCAGCAAAAACGGCAATGTGCTGCTGACATACAGAGGAAATCTATCGCAAATCAAGCTCGCCGGCCATACCACCTCTCCGACCACGGTGGACTGGAACCGGGACGGCATTCCGGATTTGCTCATCGGCGCCGAAGATGGACATTTTTATTATTTTCGAAATCCGGGGGGAAATAATCTGTCAATCGCATATTAAACCTTGAAACGAAAAGTCAACATGAACGGAGCAAGAGTGCGGCAGATGAAAAATAGAATGAATTGATACGTATGCATATTGCGGATTACATCATTTTTTTCGTCTATCTGGCCGGGGTGACGGTTTTCGGCGC
>JAFGSU010000128.1 GCA_016934435.1 Candidatus Zhuqueibacterota bacterium
ATAAAGCTGAAAGCATACGATCATCGGCTGATCGATATTTCTACGGAAAAGATCATCAAGACGGCCAAGCAGACCGGCGCGATGATCGTGGGACCTATCCCTCTGCCGACCAGGAAATCGATCTATACGGTTTTGCGCTCGCCGCATGTGGATAAAAAGTCGCGCGAGCAGTTCGAAACCAGGATTCATAAGCGGTTGGTGGATATACACAATTCTTCACCCAAGACCGTGGATGCATTGATGAAATTGGAATTGCCGGCTGGTGTGGATGTGGAAATCAAGGTTTGACGCTTTGCTGTGCATAAATAATGGTTGACCCGTAGATAAGAACCTTTTCTATAATGGTATTAATAAATGCGTGGAATAATAGGAAAAAAAATCGGTATGACCCGGGTTTTTGATGAGGCCGGGAATGTGGTGGCTGCCACGGTTATTGAAGCAGGGCCCTGCTACGTCACTCAGGTCAAAACAGTGGAGAAGGATGGATACAAAGCCATTCAGGTCGGTTTTGGCGAGAAGAAAGAAAAAAGAGTGAACAAGCCGCTTCTGGGTCATATGAAAAAATCGGGCAAGGGACCTTTTGCGGTTGTCCGCGAATTGCGCGACTTTGATAATGGAGAGCCGGTCAAGGTGGGCGATGCCATCAAGGCGGATATTTTCTCAGTGGGCGATGTCGTCAAGGTAACCGGCGTGAGCAGAGGGCTGGGTTTTCAGGGCGTCGTACGACGGCACCATTTCAGGGGCGGGCCCAAGACGCACGGTCAGAGCGATCGTTTGCGCGCGCCCGGGTCGCTGGGGCAATCCTCCTATCCGTCGCGTGTCTACAAAGGATTGCGCATGGCCGGTCGCATGGGGGGGGATGTTGTGACCATTCGCAATTTGCGCGTTCTCAGGGTGGATGAAGCCAACAACCTCATCATCGTCAAGGGCGCCGTGCCCGGTACGGAACGTGAAATTGTATTAATTAGAAAGTAACGCAAATATGGAAATTGAAGTTTTCACAAAAGACGGTGCTCAAACGGGACGAAAGCTCAAGTTATCCAAAAGCGTGTTTGGAATTGAGCCTAACGAGCATGTCATGTATATGGCGGTCAAAACGCAGCGGACCAATATGCGTCAGGGGACGGCTGCGACCAAGACTCGATCTCTGGTGGCGGGCGGCGGCAAAAAGCCCTGGAAGCAAAAGGGGCGCGGAACCGCTCGCGCCGGCAGTACGCGATCGCCTATCTGGCGCGGCGGCGGCATTATTCATGGTCCGCAACCGATTCACTATGAGCATCAACTGCCAAGGAAAGTGAAGCGACTGGCGCGCCGTTCCGCCTTATCCGCGAGGATGAAAGATGAGGCGATCAAGGTTCTGGAAGATTTCAAAGTTGAAGAAGCCAAAACCCGGGAAATTGCGGGCTTTATGAAAAATTTTGGCCTCAGCGAAACCAAAACCCTGTTGCTGGTCCCGGAATATGATGCAAATATGGTGCAAGCCAGCCGCAATATCGCCAATCTGAACGTACAGATCGCCACCGATGCTTCGACCCATGATCTTTTGAATTGCAGCGCTTTACTGATCATGGAAAGCGCCGTCAAAAAGTTGGAAGGTTCTCTAAAATCATGAAAAAAGAACACCTGATTCTTATAAAGCCCATATTGACCGAAAAAGCGCTCAAGATGCAGGAAGCGGCAGGTAAATACGCGTTTGTGGTCAGAGACGATTCGAATAAAATACAGATCAAACAGGCGGTGGAAAAAAAGTTTGACGTTACGGTGGATGACGTTAAAACCATCAACGTCAAGGGCAAGAGCAAACAGATGAATACCCGGCGCGGTATCACCCGCGGCAAGCGTTCGGACTGGAAGAAGGCCATCGTCACGCTGCGCAGCGGGGATAAGATAGATTTCTTTGAAGGAAGCAAAATCCAATAGCAGAACACCAGGAGAGATAGGTAATGGCTGTTAAAACATTCAAACCGGTCACCCCGGGCCAGCGCTTCAAGAGTGTGAATACATTTGCTGAAGTGACGAAAACGACACCGGAGCGTTCGTTGCTGGCGCCGTTATCCAAAAAGGGTGGCAGGAATAATCACGGGCGTGTGACGATCCGTTTTCGCGGCGGCGGGCACAAACGGAATTATCGCATGATTGATTTCAAGCGCGACAAGCTGGAGATACCGGCGGTTGTCGATTCCATACAGTATGATCCCAATCGTTCGGCGAATATCGCCCTGTTAAAATATGCGGACGGTGAAAAACGGTATATTTTAGCGCCGCTGGACCTCAAGGTCGGCGATAAGGTGGTCTCCGGTGAGGCGCCGGATATACGCATCGGCAATGCCATGCCGATCGAGAAAATTCCCATGGGCACTCTGATCCACAACGTCGAGGTCAAAAAGGGCAAAGGCGGGCAACTGGCTCGCACCGCCGGTTCCTATGCGCAGCTGGTGGCAAAAGAAAAGGAATATGGCCAGATCAAGCTGCCGTCGGGTGAGGTGCGCATGATACCGTTGAATTGTCGGGCCACCATCGGTCAGGTCGGCAATACCGATCATGAAAACATTACCATCGGCAAGGCGGGACGAAAGCGCTGGCTGGGTCGGCGACCGCACGTTCGCGGCGTGGCCATGAATCCGGTGGATCATCCCATGGGCGGCGGCGAAGGCAAGAGTTCAGGTGGACGCCATCCGACCACGCCATGGGGCAAGCCGACCAAAGGGTATAAAACGAGAACGAGCAAATCGAGCGATCGACTCATTGTGAAACGCAGAAAATAATGGAAGTATAGTATGGCAAGATCGATTAAAAAAGGTCCCTATATTGACGCCAGATTATTGGCCAGAATTGAAACTTTGAATCAGACCAATCAGAAGAAGGTGCTAAAGACGTGGTCTCGGCGCAGTACGATTCCGCCGGAATTTGTCGGTCACACACTCGCCGTGCACAATGGCAATAAATTTATCCCTGTGTTCATCACCGAGAATATGGTCGGGCACAAGTTGGGTGAATTTGCCCCTACGCGCACGTTTCGCGGTCATACCGAGAAAAAGGCTGAGAAGGGCGCCAGGCATTCAGGTTAGGTTGAATCGAGTTTGATAGAATTGGAGATATGTTAGATGGAAGCACGGGCGATAGCAAAATGGGTCCGGTATTCACCCTTCAAAGTGCGGCGCATCGCCAAGTTGATTCGCGGCAAAGTGGTTGATGATGCATTGAATATTTTGCATTTCAGCGATTCAGCGGCCGCCAAACCGTTGGAGAAGGCGTTGCGTTCGGCGGTAGCCAATTTGCTGAACAAGGAAGAGGGCGCAAAAGTGTCGCCCGAAGATTTGATCATCAAGGAATTGCGCATCGATGAAGGCTATATGTTGAAGCGATTCCGCGCTGCATCCATGGGAAGGGCGACGCGTATTCGCAGACGCAGCTGTCATATTTCTGTCGTGGTTGCAGATAAACCCGAATAACAAGCTATTATACAGGAGAGCATTTTGGGACAAAAAACAAATCCAAAGGGATTTAGAGTCGGTATCATCAGGAACTGGGATTCCAATTGGTTCGATGAGCGCACTTTTAGCAAAAAGTTGAGCGAAGATCTCATGCTGCGCCGGTATGTGCACAACCGCCTGCGGAAAGCCAGTATTTCCAAAATCGAGGTGGAGCGTACGCCCAAGGTGATTACCTTGACCATTCATACGGCTCGGCCGGGTATTGTGATCGGTCGTAAGGGCGCCGAAGTGGACAAGTTGCGCGAGGAGTTACAGCGCGTCACCGGAAAAGAGGTGCAGCTGAATATCACTGAGATCAAGCGACCGGAACTGGATGCCTATCTGGTGGCGGAGAGTGTGGCCAGCCAGCTGGAGGGTAAGGTTTCTTTTCGCCGGGCGATGAAAAAAGCCATCATGTCCACCATGCGCATGGGGGCCGAAGGCATCCGAATTTGTTGTTCCGGCCGGCTGGGCGGCGCCGAAATGGCCAGGCGCGAGCAATATAAGGACGGCCGCATTCCGCTGCACACGCTGCGAGCGGATATCGATTTTGCCCGTGCGGTTTCCAAGACGACCTACGGCACCATCGGCGTGAAAGTGTGGATTTGTAAAGGTGAAGTGATTGGCGAATAAAGTAATTTGACGGCGATTTTCAATTTGGAGTAATTTGATCATGTTAATGCCCAAGCGCGTAAAATTTCGTAAACAGCAGCGCGGCCGCATGAAAGGCAAGGCGGTGCGCGGTTCCATGCTGGCTTTTGGCGAGTTCGGCCTCAAGGCCCTGGAACCGCACTGGATCACGGCGCGGCAAATCGAGGCCGCTCGTGTCGCGATGACGCGTTACATCAAGCGCGGCGGGAAGATATGGATACGTATTTTCCCCGATAAGCCCTGCACCAAAAAACCGGCGGAAACACGAATGGGTAAAGGCAAGGGCGCGCCGGAATACTGGGTGGCTGTGGTTAAGCCCGGCCGGGTCATGTTCGAGATAGCGGGCGTGAATGAAGAAACCGCACGCGAGGCCATGCGCCTGGCGGCGCACAAACTGCCCCTCAAGACCAAGTTTGTCTCGACGGCTGAATTCGGAGAATAATTTCATGATGAAGATAGATGAAATAAGAAAATTATCGATTGAAGAACTGCGCGTGCGTCTGCAGGATGCTCTGGAGGAAATGGAAAATTTGCGCATTCAGCATTCCACACGTCAGCTGGATAACCCGTTGCGCATCCGTTTTTTGCGCCGGGAAATTGCTCGCATGCACTCGGTCATCAATGAAATGCAAAAAAAGGCCGAAGCATAATCATCGAAGGTAGATTCAGGTTATTGGAGAATTGTTTGTGGAAAGAAATAAAAGGAAGACCAAGCTCGGCATCGTCACCAGCGATAAAATGAGTAAGAGTCGCGTCATTACCGTACAGCGCTATGTGCAACATCCGCTCTATCACAAATATATTAAAAAGACGTCAAAATTCATGGCGCACGATGAAAACAACGAAAGTCATGTCGGCGATCTGGTCAAGATCACGGAAACCAGGCCTTTGAGCGCGCGTAAACGTTGGCGGCTGGTGGAAATTATTGAACGCGCAGAGTAGTTTTGAGTAAATCCGAAAAGAGGGTAACATCATGGTTCAGGAATATACGCGCCTCAACGTTGCGGACAATACCGGCGCGAAAAAGGTCATGTGCATCCGGGTGTTGGGAGGTTCCCGGCGGCGTTTTGCTTCCCTGGGAGACATTATCATCGTCACCGTTAAGCAGGCGATTCCCAACGCCGGCATTAAAAAAGGCGATAAAAGCAAGGCGGTGATCGTGCGCACCAAAAAGGAAAAACGACGTCCGGATGGGTCCTATATTCGATTTGATGAGAATGCGGCGGTGTTGATCAATGAACAGATGGAGCCGAGAGGTACGCGTATTTTTGGCCCGGTGGCGCGTGAATTGCGGGAAAAGCAATTTATGAAAATCGTATCGTTGGCTCCGGAAGTTATTTAATTCCACTTTTTGTCAAAAAGGACGAAAGAAACATGCGTGTTAGAAAAAATGATCAGGTTTTGGTAATAGCCGGCAACTACAAGGGCAAAAAGGGCAAGGTGCTCAAGGTGTTTCCGGAAAAGTCGCAGGTGATTGTGGAAGGTGTGCATTTCATTAAAAAGCATGCCCGGCCCACGCAGAAAAACCCGCAGGGCGGCATTGTTGAGAAAGAGGCTCCTATCCACGTTTCCAATGTGATGGTGATCTGTCCCAAATGCAATACACCGGCGCGCATGGGGTCGCAGCAGGTGTTTAATGAACAAAAGCAGCGTAAGAGTCATGTTCGCGTCTGCAAGAATTGTAACGAAATGTTGGTTACTGGCTGAAATAATTTGGATAGATAAAAATGGCAGAAAAAAAATATAAATCCAGGCTGATCGATGTCTACAACAAGGAGGTTCGGCCGCATCTGCAGAAAAAATTCAATTATAAGAACGTTATGCAAGTTCCGCGCCTGGAGAAAATAGTGCTCAATATCGGGGTAGGCGATGCCACCGAGAATGTTAAAAATATCGATCTGGCCATGGAGGAGATGAGCAAAATAGCCGGCCAGAAGCCGGTGATTCGCAAGGCAAAGCGAGCCATCTCCAATTTTAAGTTGCGCGCAGGGATGCCCATTGGCTGCAGCGTTACTTTGCGGCAAATGCAGATGTATGATTTTCTGGATCGCCTCATCACCATCGCTATTCCGCGCGTGCGCGACTTTCGCGGTCTGCCCATCCGGTTCGACGGCCGCGGCAATTATAACCTGGCGATTAAAGAGCAGATCGTCTTCCCGGAAATTGATTACGATAAAGTGGAAAAGGTACGTGGTATGAATATTACCATCGTAACCACTGCAAATACGGATGAAGAAGCATACGAGTTACTCCAGGCTTTCGGCATGCCCTTTGTCCGGCGGTCGCAATAATTTAAGAAAGAGGAACTCCATTGGCAAAAAAAGCGTTGATTGTTAAGGCAAAAAAAGAACAAAAGTTCGCGGTCAGAGCCTACAACCGCTGTTCTCGCTGTGGGCGTCCCAGAGGTTACTATCGAAAATTTGGTATTTGCAGGCTTTGTTTTCGCGAACTCGCTTTGGACGGTCAAATCCCCGGCGTTAAAAAAGCAAGCTGGTAGCAGCATTTTATTAACTCATTTATCACTTACAGCGTTAAGCTTGTTAGGGAGAAACTAAATGTCAAAAACCGATCCCATCGCAGATTACTTGACTTGTATTCGAAATGCGACAAGGGCAAAACATGCAAAAGTGGACATTCCTGCATCGAAATTGAAACAAGAGATCACCAAGATATTGCAGGACGAGGCCTATATCAAAAATCATATGTTTATCGAAGACGGCAAGCAGGGTGTCATACGCATTTACCTCAAATACGACGACCATAATCAGAGCGTAATATCCGGTCTGAAGCGCCTGAGTAAACCCGGTTTTCGCCGGTATGTGGGTCATCGTAATGTCCCGCGCGTTTTCAACAATCTGGGCATATCCATTATGACCACTTCACAGGGCGTGATGACCGGTCAGGAAGCCGTAAAGCGCGGCGTCGGTGGCGAGGTGCTTTGCTATGTTTGGTAAATTTTAAGTAACAGGAGTTTAACGTGTCAAGAGTCGGAAAAGCTCCCATACCCATACCCGATGATGTCAAGGTTGAGATTGCCGACAATCGGGTGACGGCCACAGGCCCCAAGGGGCAATTGAGCGTGAAAGTAAATGAGAATTTAAAGATTATTTTCGAAGAGGGCGCGATACGTGTTGAGCGGCCCAACGACGAAAAACTTAATCGTTCCTTGCACGGACTCTCGCGTTCTCTCATTGCCAATATCGTTGAAGGCGTTACCAGGGGTTTTGAGAAACGGCTGGAGATCATCGGAGTGGGTTATCGGGCTGAAATGAGAAGCAAAAATCTACTGCTCAATGTGGGCTATTCGCATCCCATCGTCTTCATACCGCCTGAGGAGATACAGATAGCAGTGGAAGGCAATAACATCATCGTTGTCAAAGGTATCCATAAGGAGCTGGTAGGTCAGGTGGCGGCGAAAATTCGCTCCTTCAAGAAACCGGAACCCTACAAGGGGAAAGGTATCCGGTATGCAGGCGAATACGTGCGCAAGAAAGCCGGCAAGACAGCCGCTTAGGTTTGCAGTGCCTGGATTTTTATTCCAAGGGTATTTATTTTAATCACTTTATCGATGGATTTAGAAGATGCCAGATAGAAATTTGATGAAAAAGGAGTCGCGGCAGCGCCGGCATAAACATATATTGAGGCAGCTAAAAGGCACCGCCAAGCAGCCTCGATTGATTGTATTCCGCAGTAACAAGCACATTTATGCGCAGGCGGTTGATGATATGCGGCAAAAAACCCTGTTCGCCTCCAGCACCAAGAGTAAAGAGATCAAGGATGAGGTTGCCAAGGCGAGCGGCAAAGTGGCACAGGCCAAATTGGTGGGATTGCATTTGGCGGAGGTGGCAAAGAAAAAAAATGTCAAAAAGATCGTCTTTGATCGCGCCGGTTACCGCTATCACGGCCGCGTCAAGGCGCTGGCAGAAGGCGCCCGCGAAGGCGGTTTGGTTTTTTAACGGCGAACGACTAAAAAATGAGGAATTGAAGGTTGGAAAAGATTAATCCCGGTGAATATGAACTGACCGAAAGAGTGGTCCATGTCAATCGTGTTGCCAAAGTGGTGAAAGGCGGGCGGCGTTTCAGTTTTAATGCCATCGTTGTCGTGGGCGACGGACGCGGCCATGTGGGTATCGGTTTAGGCAAAGCGAACGAGGTGACCGATTCCATCGCCAAAGGTGTTGATGCGGCAAAAAAGAGTCTGATCACGGTTCCCATCAGCAACGGAACCATACCGCATGAGGTTGAAGGCAAGTACGGGGCGGGCCGTGTGTTTTTGAAACCGGCGGCGCCCGGAACGGGCGTCATCGCCGGCGGTGCGGTGCGCGCCATTCTGGAATCGGCCGGGTATACCGATATTCTCACCAAGAGCCGTGGGTCGGCCAATCCGCATAATGTGGTCAAGGCCACCATGTCGGCGCTGGAAAATATGATGGACGTAGTTAAGGTTTCTCGTAAACGCGGCATACCGGTGATGAGAGTATTCAATACCGAGCCAAAGGTAAAAGTTGAGGAAACCGCTTAATTTAATAATTCGGTGATACGCATATGACGTCGAAAAAGAAAGAAGCAAAACAGCTCAAGATCACACTGAAACGCAGCACCATCGGGCGCCTGGCCAACCAGAAAGCGACGGCAGTTGCCCTGGGTTTGCGGCACCCGAATCACAGCGTCGTTCGTAGCGATACGCCCGTGATTCGCGGCATGATCAACAGGATTCGGCATCTGGTAACGGTCGAGGAATTATAGTCGGATTTGTCGTGCCGGTTTTTGAGCTGTCAATAGACTTGACGGTGTGATGAGTTCGGATGAAGAGATCGAGGAAATAATGAATTTATCAAACTTGAAATATGCGCAGGGATCGCGCAAGGATCGCAAGAAAGTTGGTCGTGGCGGCGCTCGCGGCAAACAAAGCGGTCGCGGCAGTAACGGCGCCAAATCACGCTCCGGATACAAGTCCAGGCCCTGGTTCGAAGGCGGTCAGATGCCCATTCAGCGAAGACTGCCCAAACGTGGGTTCAAGAATTTCGGCCGTACGGAATTTCAAATCGTCAACCTCGCCAGGCTGGAAAAACTGAAAGTCGATGAAGTAACCCCGGAAGTGCTTTATAAATTGGGTGTTATCGGCCATGAAGGGATTCCCTTAAAAGTATTAGGTGATGGTGAATTAACAAAAAAATTATCCGTGTCGGCCAATGCGTTCAGCAAAAAAGCGCAGGAAAAAATTGAGGCGGCCGGAGGGAGGATAACCATACTATGATGGGGAGCCTACGCAGCAT